>JAYTHJ010000185.1:0-4314 GCA_043732725.1 Sphingomonadaceae bacterium
AATTGCGCGTCAGTCTAGGTCGCATTGGGGGAGTGAGCTATGGCATCGATCGGGGCAGACGCACCGGGCGTCGGAGAGACGGCAAGCAGCGGCTGGCTCGACCGCGCGCGGACGATCGCCAAGCCCGGCTACAACCGCTGGCTGCTGCCGCCGTGCGCGCTCGCCATCCATCTGTGCATCGGTATGGCGTATGGGTTCAGCGTGTTCTGGCTGCCGTTGTCGCGCGCCATCGGAATCAAGGACCCGGTGCAGTGCAAGACGATGACGCTGGCGCAGGCAATCACGACGTCGACCTGCGACTGGCGGATCAGCGACCTGACGTGGACCTACAGTCTGTTCTTCGTCGTGCTCGGCGCGGCGGCGGCGGTCTGGGGAGGCTGGCTAGAACGCGCCGGCCCGCGCCGCGCCGGTATCGTCGCGGCGTGTTGCTGGGCTGGCGGGATCGCGATCGGCGCGATCGGCGTAGCGTATCACCAACTATGGCTATTGTGGCTCGGTACCGGGCTGATCGGCGGCCTCGGGCTCGGACTGGGCTACATCTCGCCGGTGTCAACGCTGATCAAATGGTTCCCCGACAAGCGTGGCATGGCGACCGGCATGGCGATTATGGGGTTCGGCGGCGGCGCGCTGATCGGCTCGCCGCTTGCCGATATCCTGATGAAGCATTTTGCAAGTCCTATTAGCGTCGGCGTCTGGCAGACGATGCTTGTGCTGGCCGCGATCTACTTCGTGTTCATGCTCGGTGGCGCCTTCGGTTACCGGGTCGCGCCGGTGGGCTGGGTGCCAGCAGGCTGGCAAGCCCCCATCGCCGAGGCGCACATCAGCGCTGGCAATGTTCACCTGCGCGACGCGCACAAGACTCCGCAATTCTGGCTGATCTGGACGGTGCTGCTGCTGAACGTTTCGGCCTCGATCGGCATTATCGGTATCGCTTCGCCGATGGTGCAGGAAATTTTCGGCGGCCGGTTGATCAATCAGACGGGTGTAGCGTTCGCCAGCTTCGACGCGGCGCAAAAAGTCGCCGCGGCTGCGGTTGGCGCGGGCTTCGTCGGGTTCATCAGCCTGTTCAATATCGGCGGGCGATTTTTCTGGTCATCGATCTCCGATTGGCTCGGGCGCAAGCCGACCTATGCGGTCATGCTGGCGCTCGGCGCGCTGCTATACGGCGTGGTCGCGCCGTGGTCGGCGTCGGCGGCGACGCTGATGCTGTTCGCAATGAGCTTCGCGGTCATCGTGTCGATGTATGGCGGCGGCTTCGCGACGGTTCCGGCGTATCTCGCCGACATTTTCGGGACCCAATATGTCGGCGCGATCCACGGCCGGCTGCTGACCGCATGGTCGACCGCGGGCATCCTCGGGCCGCTCATCGTCACGCGGATGCGCGATGCCGCGATCGCCGCGGGAGCGCCGCGCGCCGAAATCTACCCGTCGATCTACTGGACGCTGGCGGCGCTACTGGTTGCCGGGTTCATCGCCAACTTGTTCGTCCGGCCAGTCGACGCGCGGTTTCATATGTCAGAGACCGATCTCGGCGTGGCGCAGCCTGCCAAAGCCGCGTCGGAACTTACCGCAATCGGTCTTGGCGGCTTCAGCCTGCCGGTATTGGCGGCGTGGGCGGTTGTGCTCATCCCGCTCGCGTGGGGGCTGTCGATGACGCTCGCCAAGACGGTCGCGCTGTTCGCTCGTTAGGCTCATTTCAGTTTGAGTGAAGTACTCAACGCGCTCATCCCGAGCTTGTTGAGGAGCCTAGAATCGTAGAGCGTGGGTCCATCGACAAGTTCGAGATGAGCGGGTTGGGTTTAATTGAAACGCGGTTATGTTAGACCTTGTCCCTGGGAGCTGCGTCGTACGGTATGCCTGCAGCAACAACATCGGACAATAGGAAGCGCCTGGAATGGGCTACTAATTGGCAAAAAACGGGGAGCCGACTATGCGCGCTTATCTGCTTGTCCCCGCGCTTGTCGCAGCCGCTCCGACGGTCGCCGCAATACCCGCTCTAGCACCGGCGCCGGCCGCCATTTGCGAACGGCTGCGGACGCTAATCGTCCCCAGCGTTGAGATCCGCTCGGTAACGGTCGTCGACAAGGACGGTGCGATGCCGTTCAGCCCGGCGGCGGCACCGGTTAAGGCGAACGTCGCGCTGTGCGTCGTCGCTGCAACGGCGCGACCGACAGCGGACTCGGACATCCGCTTTGAGCTGTGGATACCCGCCGGAACCGCATGATACGGCAAATTCCTGCAGGTCGGCAACGGCGGCTTGGCGGGCAAGATACCGTATGGGACTATGCTGATCGGGCTGGCCAAGGGCTATGCGGTCGCGGGCACCGACGACGGCCACCAGACCGAGGATAATCCCGATGCGCGCTGGGCGCTCGGTCATCCCGCGAACGTCGTCGACTTCGGCTGGCGCGCGGTCAAGTCGACCACCGACGGTGCCAAGGCAATCCTCGCAGCTTACGGCGGCAAGCCGGAGAAGTCGTACTTCTTCGGCTGCTCCGACGGCGGCCGGGAGGCGCTGATGAGCGCGCAGCGCTTTCCCGCCGATTTTGATGGCATCGTCGCGGGCGCTCCGGCGTGGTCGTGGACGCGCATGCTCGCCAGCGCCGGCAAACTGACGCTAGCCGAACTCGATCCCGCCGCGGCGATCCCGCCTGCTAAGCTGCCGGCGCTGCAAGCTGCGGCGCTGGCCGCGTGCGGCGGCGGCAACCGCTATATCGCCGACCAACTAAGCTGCAACTTCGACCCCGGCGTAATCGCGTGCAAAGCCGCGGAAACCGACCAGTGCCTGACCACGGCGCAACTCAAGACCGTGCGGTTGGTCTATAACGGTGTCCGCGATCCGAGTAACGGCTAGCTGCTGCCCGGGCTGAAACCGGGAGCCGAAGCCGCCGACCGCAGCTGGCGCGACTGGGGCATCGCGACCGTACCCGGCGATCGCAGTCGGGCGGAGGCAAAGGGGGTCACGTGGAATTACTACGCCTATATGGTCAAGGGTGACCCCAAGTTCTCGGTCGCGGCGCTGACCGACGCCGACATCGTCGCGGGTGAGCGTAAGCTCGGCGCGACACTCGATGCCGGCTCGTCCGACCTTGCCGCCTTCAAGGCGCGCGGCGGCAAGCTGATCCAATATCATGGCTGGAACGACCCGGCGATTCCGCCGGGCTACAGCTTCGAATACTTCACCAAGGTCCAGGCACGGATCGGCCCAACCAGCGAATTCTACCGTCTGTTCATGGTACCGGGCATGCTACACTGCACCGGCGGTGCGGCCCCGACGCAAGTTGACTGGGTGGCGTTGCTCGAAAACTGGGTCGAGCGTGGCGAAGCCCCCGCCACCGCTACTGCGCGCAATGCGGCTGGCGCGACGCAGTTGGTCACAGCGGAACGGTAGTGCACGCGGGGATTTCGCCGCGCTCGCCTACCGCGCCGCGAGCGCCATCGCCTTCGCCAGCAGGCCCTGCGCCCGCGCGACATAGTCCGGACGCGGCGGTACCAGCCCCGAGCAGCTCAGGCAGTGTGCCTGGATCGTCGGGCCGCTGGCGACTGCGCTCGCCTCGCCGATTGCCGACATCAGGCGCGCTTGCCCGCGCCGCGCCGCCTGGCCGAACGGATCGCGCGACGCCTGGGCGTCGGTGTCGTCGCTGTTCGACGATGCCAGTACGCTGGCGAGCAGCTTGACGATCACCGACGGCTGGCGCTCGATATCGATCGTGCGCGCATCGACAGCGAGCTTCGCGCGCCGTCGGGCTTCGGCGACCGCGACGTCGAGCCCGCCGAGGCCATCGACGAGCTTGAGGCCAAGCGCCGACTGGCCCGACCAGACGCGGCCTTGGCCGATTTCGTCGACGCGGGCGAGTGGCAGGTGGCGCGCCCGCGCGACCAGTCCGGTAAACCGCCGGTAGATGTCCTCAACCGAAGCTTGCAGGATGACTTTCGTATCGGGGGTGAGCCCGCGCAAGATGTCGGGGTCGCCCGAATACGGCGTCGACTTGACGCCGTCGGTGCCGATACCAAGCGCGGTCAGCGCGCGGTTGAACGTCGGAATGACCGCGAACACGCCGATTGAGCCGGTAATCGTCGATGGCTGCGCGTAGACCGCGTCGGCGGCGGTCGATACCCAATAGCCGCCGCTTGCCGCGACCGGCCCGAACGATGCCACGATCGGCAAGCCCTTCTGCTTGGCGACGACGAGAGCCTCGCGGATACGTTCCGAAGCGAGCACCGAGCCGCCGGGCGAGTCGATACGTACCACCAGCGCCTTGATGTCGGGATTGGTCAACGCTTTCGCGACGAGCGCGCTGATCGTGTCGCCGC
>JAYTHJ010000186.1:0-4307 GCA_043732725.1 Sphingomonadaceae bacterium
CAATACACGCGCCCGCGCCTCGAACGACGCCACCATGCGCCGGAACGCGTCGCTGAAGAACAGTCCGGCAAGCTTTTCGAAGATTTTCGCAGCGAACTCGAAATCGACAGCGAAATGCACCAGCGTGCCACCGCCGTGGGGTTCGAATCGCCAGTCGTTACGAAGGTACTTCAGTGGCCCCGAGATATAGTCGACGTGGATCGTCAATGGCCGCACCAATGTCACCTTGCTGGTGAAGTGCTCGCGGATCATCTTGAAACCGACGACCATATCCGCGACGACGACGTTCTCCCCGCGCGACCTGATGCGCATCGCCTGAATCCACGGCAGGAACTCGGGATACTTCGCGACATCGGCGACGACATCGAAGATTTGCTCGGGCGTGTACGGCAGGACGCGGCTTTCGGTATGGCGTGGCATCAGGCAGACCCGGTTACTGGTTGCGTCGCAGGCTGCGGCACATGCTGGGCTTGGCGCGCGGCCTGCATCCGCGCGAAATCGGCGCCAGCGTGATAGCTCGACCGAGTCAGCGGCGACGCCGCAACGAGCAGGAAGCCCTTGGCACGCGCGATCGCGCCGATGCTGCGGAACGTGTCGGGGGTGACGAATTCGACGACTTTGGCGTGTCGCGGCGTCGGCTGCAGATACTGGCCGACGGTCAGGAAATCGATATCGGCCGAACGCATGTCATCCATCACCTGGTGCATCTCGAGCCGCTCCTCGCCGAGCCCGACCATAAGGCCGGACTTGGTGAAGATCGTCGGGTCAAGCCGCTTGACCTGCTCCAGCAGTCGCAGCGAATGATAATAGCGCGCGCCCGGGCGGATCGTCGGATACAGCCGCGGTACGGTTTCAAGATTGTGGTTGTAGACATCGGGCCGCGCTTCAACAATCGCCTCGACCGCCGCCGCAGCCTTGTTGCGGAAATCGGGTGTCAGGATCTCGATCGTCGTGTTCGGCGCGCGCGCCCGCAGCGCCTCGATGACCTTGACGAATTGCCCCGCCCCACCGTCGCGTAGGTCGTCGCGATCGACGCTGGTGATAACGATATGCTCGAGCCCCAGCTCACCGGCGGCTTCGGCGACGTGGAGCGGCTCCATGATATCGACAGGCTGCGGCATTCCGGTCTTGACGTTGCAGAACGCGCACGCCCGCGTGCAGGTGTCGCCGAGGATCATCACGGTCGCATGCTTCTGAGTCCAGCATTCGCCGATATTGGGGCACGCTGCCTCCTCGCATACGGTGTTGAGCTTCAATCGTCGCATCAGCTGGCGCGTCTCGGCAAACGCCGCCGAGGTCGGCGCGCGCACTCGCAGCCAGTCGGGCTTCTTGGTGCGGATCAGAGGCAGCGGCTCAATCATGCCGGGTAGATAGCGTGTCGGAGGCGCAGTGCCAACCGACGCGGCCGGCTTAATCGAGGAGGCGTGGCGGCTTGTCACCTGCTACCCGCTCGGCTACCCGGCGCAGCGTCGAGGGAGCCTGATGTCCGATTTTACCGAATTGCTTGACGGTTATCGTCGTTTCCGCAGCGGTCCGTACAACGAACAGCGGCAGCGCTTCGACGCGCTCGCCAATGTCGGGCAGTCGCCTAAGGTGATGATCATCGCCTGCTCGGACAGCCGGGTCGACCCGACGCGTGTTTTCGATACCGAACCCGGGCAGGCGTTCGTCGTTCGCAACATCGCCAATCTCGTGCCGCCGTATCGACCCGATAGCGCCCAGCACGGCTCGTCGGCGGCGATCGAGTTCGCGGTGACGCAGCTTCAGGTCGAGCACATCGTCGTTCTCGGCCACGCGCACTGCGGCGGCATCGCGGCATCGCTCGACGGCCGCTTCGACGACAAGGGCGAGGGGCACGGCGCGTTCATCGGTCGCTGGATGGCGATCATCGAACCGGTTCGCGACCAAGTCCGCGCCGCACAGGCGATCAGTCCCGACATGGACGCTGAGGAAGCGCTCGAACTCGCCGCGATCCGACTGAGCCTCGCCAACCTGCGCAGCTTTCCGTTCGTGGCGGAGCGCGAAGCGGCCGGCAGCCTGAAGCTGGAAGGCACACACTTCTCCATCGGCGCGGGATTGCTCCGGGTGCTTGATCCGGAGACCGACCGGTTCGAGGCGGTGGCACTCGAGTGGTGAGCACGGAATTCTACCGACGCGTGCATATCGTCGCTCGATCGCGGCAGTCATACACGTACTGACCGCAGCCCCGCCCGAGCAGTTACGGGGTCGTCAGCTCGCCATTTTGACTGTCGCAGGCGGGTCCAGGTCCAAGGCATATCCGGCCGAACGCACGGTGCGGATCACGTCGGGCAGGTCGTCGCCGTTGATCGCCTTGCGCAGCCGGCGGATGTGGACATCGACGGTGCGCTGCTCGACATAGACGTCTCGCCCCCATACCGCATCGAGCAGCTGCTCGCGGCTGAACACCCGACCGGGATGTTCGAGAAAGTGCCGCAACAGCCGGAACTCGGTCGGCCCGAGCTGGATTTGCGCCCCGTCGCGGGCGACCCGGTGCGCGGCAGTGTCCATGGTGATGCTGCCGTATTCGAGATTGCCCCCCGCCAGCGCCGGGCGCAGCCGCCGCAGGACGGCGCGGACGCGGGCGATCAGCTCGCGCGGGCTGAACGGCTTGGTGACATAGTCGTCGGCACCGGTTTCGAGGCCACGGATGCGATCGGCCTCCTCGGCCCGCGCGGTCAGCATGACGATTGGCAGGTTGGCGGTGAGCGGCGAGCGGCGCAACCGGCGGCAGACCTCGATGCCCGACAGATTGGCGATCATCCAATCGAGGATGACGAGGTCGGGCTTCTCGTCCTCGGCGAGCATCAGCGCTTCCTCGCCGTCGCCGGTGCGGATCGTGTCGAAGCCCTCCTTCTCGAGATTATAGCAGATCAGCTCGACGAGGTTAGCATCGTCCTCGACCAGCAGGATCTTGGGCTTCATCATGGCAAGCCTTTCAGTCAAAGGTCGGAAACAGCGTGCATCGAATAACTGGTATCGTCGGATTTGGGCCGCTCAATCAGATGCTCGCCGGTGGCGCTAAAATAGACGAACTCGGCGATGTTGGTGGCGTGGTCGCCGATGCGTTCGAGGTTCTTGGCGATGAACAGCAGGTGCGCCGACGGCGTGATGTGATGCGGGTTCTCCATCATGAATGTCAGCAGCGAGCGGAACAGGCTGTTGTAGAAATCATCGACGGTCTGATCGCGTTGCGTCACCGCGATGGCGAGCTCGACATCGCGGTCGACGAACGCATCGAGCGCTTCCTTGACCATCTGGCCGACGACGCGCGCCATCTCGGGGATGATCACCACCGGCTCGACCTGCGCGGTCTGCGCCAGCGCGGTGGCGCGCTTGGCGACGTTCTTGGCGTAGTCGCCGATGCGTTCGAGCACCGAGCTGATCTTCAGCGCTGCGATAATCTCGCGCAGGTCGTCCGCCATCGGCGCGCGCAGGGCGATCATCTGTATGGCGAGCCGCTCGCATTCGGCTTCGAGCGCGTCGATGCGCGCGTCGGTCGCGACGATGGTGATCGCGGCATCGGCATCGCGCCGCATCAGCGCATCGATCGCGCCGGTGATCTGCGCCTCACACAGTCCGCCCATCTGGCTGACCAGCGAACGCAGCTGACGAAGATCGTCATCGAACGATTTGACGGTATGTGCGGTGATCTCGGCCACTGGATATCCTTGCGCTTGCTGGTGTAGCTAAAGGGAAGGCCAGTTTTGTGACAGTCTAATTGCTATTTTGTGACTGTGCTTTCCAGCGCAGGTGCGATGTCGCTGGTCCGTATTACCTCCGGCAGCGTGAACGAGACGCGCGTCCCCTCGCCGGGGCGGCTGGCGATCTCAAGCTGGCCGCGGTGGCGCTCGATGATATGCTTGACGATCGCCAGTCCCAGTCCCGTCCCGCCGATCGACCGCGAGCGCTTAGTATCGACGCGATAGAACCGCTCGGTGAGCCGCGGCAGATGCTCGGGCAGAATGCCGTCGCCAATGTCGATGACGCTGACCTTGAGCATCGGATCGGCGCGGCTGCCGATCGCCGGCAGCCGCTCAACCCGGACCAAGATCGGACTTCCCGGACGGCCGTATTTAAGCGCGTTCGAGATCAGATTGTGCAGTACCTGCAGGATCTGATCGCGGTCGGCGATGACCTGCGGCAGCGTGAGGTGGCTCTCGCCGGTGTCGACCTGGAGGACGCGACGGTCGTGTTCAAGCCGCATCGCCAGCGTTTTGCCGACGTCGGTGATCAACGGCGGCAGGTCGAGCGCGGTTTGCGGACGGACATATTTGTCGAGCTCGATC
>JAYTHJ010000187.1:0-4282 GCA_043732725.1 Sphingomonadaceae bacterium
CTCGCGCCGACGGTGTTAACCAGCCGCCCGGTGACCGCGCCGGAGGCGAACAGCCGCCCGGTGTTGATCGTGACCTGCCCGGCCTCGCGGAAGTCGCCGCCGGCAAGACCGCGCGCGATGTCGGCCGACGCCGGGCGCTCGAGGAACAGCATGCCGTTGGTCGAGCCAGCGTCTTCGAGCCCGATGAACGGCGGGAACGCCCCGGCGCGGATATGCGCTGGTTTGAGGCCGGAATACTGCAGCCAAAGCTCCTGGACGTGGCCGTTGTCCTCGACCCCGGCCCCGCCGAAGTCGAACAGCGCGGTGTATTCGAAGTCGCCGAAAGCCTTGCCGCCGATGCCGATGCGGGCCCGGCGGAAGTTGGTGCCGTCGGCGAGACGGCGTGCATGCGCGGTATCGGTCGCGGCCCCGCCGCGGCGCAGATCGGTGGCCGGCGGACCCGCGGCGGGCTGAAAATAGTTGGCGACGTCGAACTGCATGACGGCGAGCAGGTTGGCGTTGAAGCGCCCGTCGCGGGTGGCGAGGACCGGGCGGCCTGCGTCGAGGCTCGACACGGCGGCGGAGGTCGGGATGGCGGGGTCGAAGACTCGGCCTGCGGCTGCACCGGTCGCCGGGCTCGCCGGTGGTGACGCGGTGTCCGCTCGGCTTGCGAACGACGTCGCTGACGGCGTGTTGCCCGACGCAGCGCCCTGCTGCCGCAATTCTCGCAGCTCGGCTTCGAGGCCTTTGAGGTTGGCTTCGATCGCGTCGATTCGCGCATTGCGGTCGTCCGCTGCCCCCGGTGTCGCTGGTTCCGCCGCGGCCGGAGCCACGGCCAGCAGCGCCGCACCGGCCAGCAGCGATCGAGCCAAACTGTAAAATCTCATGTCATCGCCTCGGCCACGCCCGTGACGCTCATGGCGAACAGGCGTTTGGCGATCAACAGCGATCATCACTGCGGTGCCTCGCAGAGCTGATCCGGACGACGGTCGAACAGACCAACGTGTTCGCTTCCCGCTTCATCCGACGCTTGGGCGTGTCGCCGTCCTACCGGCTAGCCTGACCCGAAATGTAAACGTACTGGAGCGCCTTACACGCCCGCTAAGCTCACTCGCTTCACGGTCTGGCACCACTCTGTCCGACGTCTTCCTGTAATCTCTTTGCGTAGGTTTTTCCGATGATCGACGTCGTTTGTCCCGACGCGCCGGCGACGGCCGCAATTCCTCTCCACCCGTCGTGCAGGCAGGCATCGGCGGTTCAAACGCCACCTTTAGCGCCGGCGGTAGCGCCGCGTCGCCACACGCTGTCGTCCGGGCAGATCAAGGCCGGCGCGATCGCGGCGACGGCACTGGCGCTTCCAAGTCTGTTGCACGCCGCCGCGAGCGGTCTCGACAGGTCGGTGAGGGCGGGAGCGGGCAATGGTTTGGACGGCACCACTGTACTCTCTCGCGTGCAGGCGGTGCGGCTGCTCGGCCAGGCCTCGATGGGCGCAGCGCCGGTCGATGTCGCAGCGGTGCAGGCGTTGGGGATCGCCGGCTGGATCGATCAACAGTTAAAGACGTCGCGCGAGATCAGCCTGTGGGATTGGCTGGTCTCTAAGGGCTATAAAGATGGCCCGCAGCGCAACGATCCCGGGCTGATGGACACCGCGGTCTGGCGTCAGGCCATCTTCGGTGCGGATCCGCTGCGTCAGCGCGTCGGCCATGCGCTTCTCGATATCTTCGTGGTCGGCGCCGAATTCTTGGCCGGCTTTGCGCACGGCTTCGGGATGGCGGCCTATATCGACATACTGCTCGACGGTGCGTTCGGAACGTTCCGCGACCTGCTCGGCAGCATCGTCGCCAACGTCTCGATGGCGAGCTTCCTGAGCTTTCTCAACAGCTACAAGGCCGATCCGTCGACCGGCACGCATCCCGACGAGAACTTCGCGCGCGAAGTTATGCAGCTGTTCACCATCGGACTGTACCAGCTCAACCCCGACGGCTCGCGGCAGCTCCGCAACGGGACCGCGATCGAGACATATACGCAGGACGATATCACCGGACTGGCCCGCGTCTTCACCGGCTGGACATGGCCGCCAGGCGATCTCGGTAAGCCCGATGTCTACCGACTGCCGGTCGTCCTCGACGCGACGCAGCACGAAAATGGCGCGAAGACGTTCCTCGGCACGACGATCCCGGCGGGCACCGATGGCATCACTAGCCGCGGGCTCGCGCTCGACACGCTGTGCGCGCACCAAAATGTCGGGCCGTTTCTTGGTCGCCAGCTGATCCAGCGGCTGGTTACCAGTAACCCTTCGCGCGGCTATGTGGCGCGAATATCGGCGGTGTTCGCCGATGACGGGCGCGGCGTTCGTGGCAACCTCGGCGCGGTGGTCCGCGCCGTGCTGCTCGACCCCGAGGCCCGCGCCGGCGACGTTGCCGCCGGGTCCAGCCGGATGCCAGACCCGGCGTGGGGGCGGCTGCGGACCCCGGCGCAGCGCATCGTCAACTGGGCGCGAGCGTTCCACGCGTCGTCGCCGAGCGAGACCTGGCCGATCGGCGATGTGAGCACGCCGTGGCGGTTGCTCGGTCAAAGCCCCGGCCATGCGCCGAGCGTGTTCAACTTCTTTCGCCCCGGCTACACGCCGCCGGGCAGCTCGTTTGCGGCGCGCGGGCTGGTTGCGCCCGAATTGCAGATCACCACCGAACCGTCGCTGATCGCCTATGTCAATTACATGCAGGCGTTTATCGCCAGTGGTGTCTGGGCGAACGACATCGTTTTCGATTACAGTGCGCTGCAGGCCTTCAACGGCGATGCGACAGCGCTGATCAACGAGCTCAACGTCGTGCTAGCGGCGGGTCAACTCAGCCCGGCGACGACCGCGACACTCGCCGCTGCAGTGGCCTCGGTCGACACTTCGACGCCGGACGGACGGCTCAACCAGATCCACGCGGCGGGCTTGCTAGTGATGTCGGCTCCCGAATACCTCGTGCAGAAGTGAGTCAGATGGTCAACGTTTCGCGACGCGGCTTCATGGAGCGCGCCGGGCTGCTCGCTGTCGCCGGTACGGCCGCGCCGTTCGTGCTCAGCCTCGCGGCGGCGGGCGAGGCGGCCGCCGCGACCGCGCCCGATTACAAGGCGCTGGTCTGTATCCATCTCGCCGGCGGCAACGATTACGCCAATACGCTCGTGCCCGCCGACCCGGCGCGCTACGCGGCGTATGCGCAGCTGCGGCAGAGCCTGGCGTTATCGGCGAACAGCCTCGCCGCGACAACGCTGGCGACCGCCGATGCCGCCGCGGCGCTGCCCGGCGGGCAGCTGTATGCGCTCGCCCCGGGACTCGCGCCGCTGCTACCGGTATGGAACGCCGGGCGGCTGGCGGCGGTGCTCAATGCCGGGACGCTGGTCCAGCCGGTGACCAAGGCGCAATATGCGGCGCGCAGCGTGGCGCTGCCGCCCAAGCTGTTCAGCCATAACGACCAGCAGAGCTATTGGCTGGCGGGCGATCCCGAGGGCGCGAACAGCGGCTGGGGCGGCCGCATGGGCGACCTGCTGCAAAGCGGCAATGGCAACGCCGCGCTGACCTGCATCAACCCGAGCGGCAGCACCGTCTTCCTGGCGGGTAACAAAGCCGTTCAATATTCGATGACCTCAAATGGCCCGGTCGTGCTCAACGACAGCCAGGCCGCGGTGTTCGGCTCGACGGCGGTCGGCGACGCGCTCCGGTCGCTGCTCACGACGCCATCGGCGCACCTGATCGAGAACGAGGTCACCCGCGTCGGCAGCCGCGCGTTGGCGACCGCCGCTCAGGTGACGGCCGCGCTCGGCAACCCCCCGGCGATCACGACACCGTTCCCGCCGGGCAGCACGCTCGCCGCCCAGCTCCGCATGGTCGCGCGGATGATCGCTACCAGCGCCGATGCCGGGGCCAAGCGGCAGGTTTTCTACGTGTCGCTGGGCAGCTTCGATCACCACACCGGTCTGATGTATGCGCACGGGGCGCTGATCGCCGAGCTCGGCGCGGCCATGCGAGCCTTTTACGATGCGACGGTCGAGCTGAAGATCGCCGACCGGGTCACCGCCTTCACCGCCTCGGATTTCGGCCGGACATTGACCTCGAACGGCTCGGGGTCGGACCATGGCTGGGGCTCGATGCACTTCGTCATGGGCGGCGCGGTCAACGGCGGCCGTTACTACGGCGCCGTGCCGGTCATCGCCGATGACGGCCCCGACGACATCGGGCAGGGACGGCTGATCCCGACGACGTCGGTCGAGCAATATGCCGCGACGCTGGCGAGCTGGTTCGGCGTCGGCAACGGCG
>JAYTHJ010000188.1:0-13361 GCA_043732725.1 Sphingomonadaceae bacterium
CGAGACCTGAAAGACGACAGTCATCACCGATGATCATCCCGATGGAGAAGTAGGATGTTGTTTGCACTGATCGGCTTCTTTCGCACACCGGCCGGCGTCGAAGACGCTGCGTTCGAGACTGAGTTGTCGGCGCATCTCGGGCAGCCGATGTTGCACATTCGTCTCGCCGGCGCATTGCGGGATCGCGCAGGACGACATATTGGCCACATGGCGATCATGACTGCACCAGATTTCGCCGCCGCCGAAGCATATCTAAGCGGCAGTCCGTACTTCAAAGCCGATCGATACGAGCGGGTCGACATCGTTGAATATGCGCTGTTGGTCGGTGCTGGCGAGTTGAAATAGGCAGCATTATGACCCGGGCGATAATCTGCGTGTTCGGAGCAAGCATCAGGCTAGCCGTCGTTCTTGGCCTGCCGCTTGCGGTCGCTGCCCCCGGTCTCGCGCAAACTCGAGCGACTGTCGCAGGCCCGATCGAACAGCTCAAGCCCGGCGAGTTCCTGTGGGCACCCGACGTTGCGCCGCTCGGGCCGGTGACGATGATCATCAGCTTGAAGACCCAGCGCGCCTACGCCTACCGCAACGGTGTACCGATCGGCGTCTCGACAGTGTCAACCGGCAAGCGCGGCCACGCGACCCCGACCGGCGTGTTCACGATCCTGCAAAAGCGGGTCAAGCATGAGTCGAACCTGTACAATGATGCGCCGATGCCGTTCATGCAGCGGCTGACGTGGGACGGCATCGCCATGCACGCGGGTCATCTGCCCGGCTATCCGGCCTCGCACGGCTGTGTGCGTCTGCCGCGCAAGTTCGCCGAAAAGCTCTACGCAATCACCAAGCTGGGACTAACCGTGGTCATTACCGACGACGCGCTGGTCCCCGAGGTCGTGACCACGCCGGGCATCCTCGCGGCGGCCCCCGTCGATGCGCATTCGGCCCCGACGACGTACAGTTGGACGCCAGAGCGTTCGCCCAGCGGTCCGGTGTCGATCGTCGTCAGCGGCCGCGACCGACGGTTGGTGGCGCTGCGCAACGGCGTCGAGATCGGCTCGAGCGACATCGCTATCGATGGTCCGGTGATTAACACCGAAGCTTTCACGCTACGCGCCATCGACGCGGACGGCATCCGCTGGCTGCGCCTGCCGCTGCCCGGACAGGCATCGGCAGCGGCAGGCGACATGACCAGCGCCGAGCGCGCCCGGGCACATTTGCCCGAAATCTTCCGCCGCGATCTCAATACGGTGCTGACGCCGGGTGCGACGCTCCTGATCACGCGCGACTCGCTGGTCAGCAGCGGCACCGGCCAGCGCCTGACTGTGCTCGACAGCGTACGCGCAAACAAGTCGCGAGCGGCGACGAAATAAACTATGGCCGGGTATGGCCATCATGATCTCACGCCGTGCGCTACTCGGCACCGGCGCAGCAATTGGCAGCACCCTCGCCTTGCCAGCGTTTGCCATGCCGAGCCGCGAGGGGCTGTCGCCCACTCTCGTGGCGCGTGCACGGGCAGCGCTGGCGGCTCATCGCGGCCAGATCGAGCATGTCGATAGGATCGGTATCGTCGACTTCGCCCAGCCATCGCGCCTGCCGCGACTACATGTGTTGAACGCCGATGACGAAATCGTCGCCAGTCATCTGGTAGCCCATGGTCGCGGCTCCGATCCGACGCACAGCGGCTGGGTCACGCGATTATCGAACGAGCCCGGGTCGTTCGCCTCGTCGGCCGGAGCCTATGTTACCCAAGATCTGTACATCGGCGCGCACGGCCGCTCGATGCGGCTGGTCGGGCTCGACCACGACAACAGCAACGCCGAGAGCCGGGCGCTGGTCGTCCACGCCGCCTGGTACGTGTCGCCGGTGATGGCGCGCGACACCGGCAAGCTCGGGCGCAGCGAGGGCTGCTTCGCGGTGGCCGGCGCCAGTCTCGACGCGGTGCTGAGCCAGCTCGGACCGAGCCGGCTGCTCTATGCGAGCGGGATTGCCGCACGAATGAGTTGACCTGCCGGGCCGTAGCCGAGCCGCGCTATCGTCCTTATCGGTCGCAGACGCGATGATCCGCGATTAAAGCCCATCGAGAAATTTCGTCAGGGCCGCGTTGACGGCGCCGGGCGCCTCCTGTTGGACCCAGTGCCCGATTCCCGGCAAAATCACCGCGCCGCGAAAATCGACGCAACCGGCACTGGTTTCGGCATAGAAATCCGTTCCCGGCAGGAAGGTGCGCACCGGATCGAGGCTGCCGCCGATGAACGCGGCCGGCTGGGTAATGAACTTGCCGACCAGGTCACCGCGCGCGTCGAAATCGAGCGTTTGGGCCCTGTACCGGTTGAACGGCCCGCGCCAGCCGCCGGCGCAAAAGGCCGCGACATACACCGCGAGGTCGGCCTCGCTGAACCATTCCGGCAGCGCGGCCGGGAGCGGCCAGTCAGACAGCATATCGGCATCCGCTGGCTTCGGCTTTGCCAGCGCCGCAGGATCGCCGGCACCCGAGATCGCCGTATAGACCTTCATCAGCGCCGACCGCGGATCACGCCCGAACTCCTGCTCGGCGACACCTTCGGCCTGAAAATAGAGCTGATAGAAGAACTTGTCCTTCCACACGTGACGCATCAGGTCGAGGAAGTTAGTATCGGTCTGCGGCATGAATGGGACGCTGAGCCCGGCCACGGCACGAACCTTATCGGGATAGAGCAACGTCGTCGCATAGGCGATCGGTGCACCCCAATCATGGCCGAATAGAATGGCGCTGCCGCCGAGCGCATCGATCACCGCTGCGACGTCGGCGGCGAGCGTACGCATGGTGTACGCAGCGATCGCGTATGGTTTGTCGCTGCGGCCATAGCCGCGGACGTCCAGCGCGGCGACGGTGAAGCCGCGCGCGCCGAAATACGCCATCTGATGCCGCCAGCTGTGGCTCAGCTCAGGCCAGCCGTGGACGCAGACGATCAGCGGGCCGTCGCCCTCGACCTTAACGTGCAGCGCAACATCGCCGTTACGGACAACCCGGTTGGCCACGCTACTCGGCGGCCCCGCGCAGGGCGGCGCCTTGCGGCCCGCGAATGACGCCGCCCGGCGTTGCGCCGAAATCGTGCATGGCGATTCTCCCAAAATGCCCGACTGGCCTAGCACAGCTCGACAATTGCGTCACAGGCGGACCTGCGGTCCCATTACGCGCCGCGCTATCGCCGCGATCGTGCCAATAAAGGCGGCTTCGTCGCTTGGACGAGGTCGAATAACGACCGCCGCGTTATCGCCCGCCAAGATCGTCAGCGGGCCGGTCATCGTCTGCTACCCTCAACGCGAGCAGCGCGAACGTCGCCAGCCAGTGCTCGCCGGCATAGTCGCCCGCGACCTGATCGAGGCTGGCGGTGAGATGCGCGTCGGCGGTCGCGCGCGCGCGGCCGGCGACGAGGTGATCTGCGGGCAGCGCGGCGGCAAGCTCGCGCCAGCACCACGCGCGGGAGAAATTCAGCCCGTCGAGGTGCGCGATCTTGCCGTCGCTGCGATCCGACGGCGTCACCGGCACGAACAGGGTAGCGGGCTCACCCGCGGCGGCGTCCGGCAGGAAACGATCGAACCACGCGTGGAACGCTGGCGGCGGCTGCACCCGCGCCATCGCTAGCGCTTCGATCAGCGTCGGCGACAGGAAGGCATCGCCGTCGGGCTCCCAAGCTTGCGCCGCGGTGTCGTCGCCGTACCAGCCGGTGACCCGCCCGCTGAGCTGCGCCGCGAGCGCCGGGTCGTGATGTACCGCCCAGTCGTGTGCGAGTATCGCGGCGAAGGCGGTATTGGCATGGCTGCCGGTGCGGACCGCGTAGGATGCCTTGGGCAGGTACGCCTTGAAACGCGCTGCGAACTTTTCCGCCAGCGGGGTCAGCGCCGCCCCCCACGGCGTCCTGGCCGCTTGCCCGTGTAAAGCCAGCAACCATGCCCAGCCGTACGGCCGCTCGAAGCCGCCGCTGCTCGCGCGGTCGAGATAGGCGCACTCGACCGCGAGCTTGGCCGGGGTGAAGGTCGCGTCGGCCAGCGGATCGATGCTCGCCGCAAGTTCTGGATACAGGGCGCGCAGCCGAAGCAGCAGCCACCAGCCGTGGACGCAGCTATGCCAGTCGAAGCTGCCGAAGAACACCGGATGCAGCATCCGCGGCGGCATTGCGCCGGCGTCATTGTCGACGACGTGATCGAGCTTGTGCGGATATTCGCGCGTGACGTGGCCAAGCGCGATCGCCGCGAAACGCGCCGCAAGAGCCGCCGTCAGCCTCACCGGAATGCCAGCAAATACATCAGCCCGGTATTGATCGCGAGCAGCGGCAGCGCGGTGCCGACCTGCACCTTGATGACGGCGTAGCGGTCATCAAGTTCGAGCAGCGTCGCCGGCACGATATTGAAGTTGGCGGCCATCGGCGTCAGCAGCGTCCCGCAAAAGCCGCTTAGCATGCCGATCGCGCACACCGGCGCGGCATCGCCGCCGAAGCCTCGGACCAGCAGCGGCAAACCGATCGCGGCGGTCATCACCGGGAACGCCGCGAACGCATTGCCCATCACCATCGTGAACCCCGCCATGCCGAACGTGTAGGTGGCGACCGCGGCGAGCCGGTTGCCGTGCGGCAGCAGCGGCCCGAGCAAGTCGCCGACCGTGCTACCGACGCCGGCGAGCACGAATACCGCGCCGAGCGCCGCCAGCGCCTGCGGCAGCACCGCCGCCCAGCCGACCGCGTCGAGAATGTGGCGCGCTTCCTGCAGCGGGGCCGACGGCTTAGGACGCAGCCAGATCGAGCAGACGATCAGCGCCAGCAACGTCCCCAGACCGAGTGACACCAAGGTCACCTGCTTGGGGTCGACGAGTCCGGTCGACGCGAACGCCAGCGTGCCAATCAGCGCCACCGCGGGGACGATCAGCGCGGCGGCGAACAGCGCGTTGCCGTACCGCGCCGCCAATGCCTGCCGCTCGATCACGGTCGTCGTGACGGGCACGCCGCGGCCGAGCCTGCCTGTTCCCGCCAGCGTCGCAAGCGCCAGCACGAGCACGCCGTTACCGACATCGTCGAGCCGGTCGCCAGCCAGAAAGCTCAGCGCCAGCAGGCCCCAGAAAGTGGCGTTGCCGAAGCGCTTGGGGTTGCTCCGGTCGCGCACCCCGAACAGCGCGACGGCGGCGAACATCGCACCCGCGAGCGCGTAAAGCTGCGGCAAGCCGATCATCGCTGCGGAAAACCGGTCACCGCAACTCGCGATCGAAACGCCACAGCCGGAAGCCGTGGATCAGCAGCGCGCAGAGCGCCGTCGGGATCGCCCACATCGACAGCCCGAACGGACTGACGCTGATGCCGTTGACCTCGAGAAAGCCCTTGATCAGCAGGATCGAGGCGATCGCCACGAACACGTCCTCGGCGAACAGCACCCCGATATTGTCGGTCGCCGCCGCCATCGCGCGGACGCGCTGCGCCTCGCGACGGGTCAGCGGGCGCGTCGCGGGACGGCGGCGCTCGGCGGCTGACTCGGTCATCGGCGCGACCAGCGGGCGCACGGTCTGCGCCTGCCCGGCGATGGCGATCAGTCCGACCGCGGCGGTCAACTGGCGGCCGATCAGATAGATCGTCAGTAGCCGGCCTGGCGTTGCGGCGCGAACGCCAGCGATCAGCGTGCGCGCGCGCTCCTGCAGGCCGTAGCGTTCGAGCAAGCCAATCACCGGGACGACAATCCAGATGACGCTGACATAGCGGCTGGTGTTGAACGCCTTGCCGAGCGCCGCGATTACCGCCAGCGGGGACAGTCCGGCGGCGATCCCGGTGACCAGCCCGGCGACGACCACGACGGCGAGCGGGTTCAAGCGCAGCACGAAGCCGATGACGATGACCGCGATACCGGCGAAGATCAGCATCGGTAGCAGCTACTCGGATTGTAACTCGCCGGATTATTCCGAGCTCTACTGCTCAAACTGGCTCCCCTTCGCTACCGAGCGGCTCGCCGTAACCGCCACCGCCCGGCGTCGCAATGCTGACCACGTCACCTGCGGCCACGTCAATCGCGGCGATGCTGCCGAGCCGCTCGACGCTGCCGTCGGCGCGCTCGACCGCGTTGCTGCCGGGCATCGCAGCAGCGCCGCCCGCGAGCCCGAACGGCGGCACGATGCGGCGGTTCGACAGGATGTTGGCGGACATCTTTTCCCGAAACCGGATCCGACGGACGACGCCGTCGCCGCCGTGCCAGCGCCCCGCGCCGCCCGATCCGGTCCGCACGGCAAAGCTGTCGACCAGTACCGGGAAGCGGCTTTCGAGTACCTCGGGGTCGGTCAGTCGGCTGTTGGTCATGTGCGTCTGTACCGCCGGGGTGCCGTCGAAACCCGGCCCGGCTCCCGAACCGCCGGCGATCGTCTCGTAATATTGGTGGCGCGCGTCGCCGAAGGTGAAGTTGTTCATCGTCCCCTGGCTTGCCGCCATGATCCCGAGCGCCCCGAACAGCGCGTCGGTGATGACCTGGCTGGTCTCGACGTTGCCCGCGACGACGGCGGCGGGCCATGCCGGGCTGAGCAACGATCCGGGCGGCACGACGATCTCGATGGCGCGCATGCAGCCGTCGTTCAGCGGGATGTCGTCGTCGATCAGGCAGCGGAACACGTAGAGCACCGCCGCCCGCACGACGGCGCGCGGCGCGTTGAAGTTGCTCGGCTGCTGCGCACTGGTGCCAGTGAAGTCGACGACCGCCGAGCGGGCCTCGCGGTCGATGCGCACGGCAACATGGATGACCGCGCCGTTGTCCATCGCATAGGCGAATTCGCCGTCGGCCAGGCGCGTGATCGCCGCCCGCACCGACGCTTCGGCATTCGCCATAAGGTGGCCCATATACGCCGCGACGACGCTGCGTCCCGCTTCGCCGCACAGCGCGCGCAAATCCGCCGCGCCGCGGACGCAAGCGGCGACCTGCGCCTTCAGGTCGCCGATATTCTGCTCGGGATTGCGGGCTGGATAGCGCCCCGCGCCGAGCAGCGCGCGGACTTCAGGCTCGCGCAAGACACCACCTTCGACGAGCAGCACGTCGTCGATCAACACGCCTTCGTCCTCGATCGTGCGGCTGGCAGGCGGCATCGACCCCGGCGAGATGCCGCCGATATCGGCGTGATGGCCGCGTGCTGCGACGAAGAAAGCCGGCGCGGCCTCGGCCACGGCAGCCGGGACGGCAGCGCCGTCGAGGAATACCGGCATGATGACGGTGATGTCGGGCAGATGCGTACCACCGTTATACGGGTCGTTGAGCATCACGACGTCGCCCGGACGCAAGCTGGTGCCGCGGTTGCGGCGTACCGCGGCGACGCTCTCGCCCATCGAGCCTAGATGGACCGGCATGTGCGGCGCATTGGCGATCAACGCGCCGTCGGCGTCGAAAATCGCGCAGCTGAAGTCGAGCCGTTCCTTGATGTTGACCGAGGCCGCGGTCGACTGCAGTGCGACACCCATCGCCTCGGCGATCCCCATGAAGCGATGCGCGAAGATTTCGAGCCGGACGGGGTCGCAGCTGGTGTCGTCGGCGACCGGGCGAGCGTGCCTCGCAGCAACATCGCGCGTCATCATCAGATTGCCGAGCCCGTCGACTGCGGCGCGCCAGCCCGGCTCGATAATGGTCGTGGCGGACGCGTCGACGACGATCGCCGGGCCGTCGACGGCGAACCCCCGCGACAGTGTCGCGCGGTCGAACAGCGGCGTCGCACGCTCGGCCATCGTCACGATTACCGGCACGGGCTCTGGCATCGGCACGCTGCTGGCCAGCAGCGGCGCAGGGAGTGCCAGCTCCGGCGCGGGCCCGACCGCTTCGACCCGCAACGCCGCGATGACCAGCGACTGCACGGCGGCAAAGCCGAAGCGCGCCCGGTGCTGTGCTTCGAACGCCAGCGTCATCGCGGCGGGCAAGTCGAGCGCAACCTCGAGCGGCGTATCGGTCCCGGCATATTTGAGCAGCGCCGTGCGGAGCAGCGTCACGGCGGCTGGTGGCGGGTCCTGCGCGCGCAATGCAGACTCGGTCGCTGCGGCCAACGTCAGGGCAATGTCATCGACGCCGGGAGCATCAATCGGCAGCTCGACGCTGACCTCGCGGACGACCCGCCGTTCGGCAAGGCCGATGCCCAGCGCCGACAGCACGCCGGCGTACGGGTGGACCATGACCCGATCGATACCGAGCGCGGCGGCGACGAGGCAGGCGTGCTGCCCGGCCGCGCCGCCCATACACACCAGCGTGTAACCGGCGACGTCGTGGCCGCGCTCGATCGACACCGCGCGGATGGCGCGCGCCATTGTCACCACAGCGATGTCGATGAAGCCGCTGGCGAGCGCGGTCGGCGTCAGGCCGGTTTCGGCGGCGAGCGCCTCGAAGCGGGCGTGCACTGCCGCGGCGTCGAGCGGCTGGTCGCCTTTGGGTCCGAACAGCGCCGGAAAATGCTGCGGCTGGAGCTTGCCGAGCAGCACGTTCGCATCGGTGATCGTCAGCGGCCCGCCGCCGCGATACGCCGCCGGTCCCGGCACCGCCCCCGCCGACGCAGGGCCAACGCGCAGCCGCACCCCGTCGAAGCGGCAGATCGAGCCGCCGCCCGCCGCGACGGTGTCGATCGCCAGCATCGGTGCGGCGATCCGCACACCGGCGACCAGCGTCTCGCCGCGGCGTTCGTAGCTGCCGGCATAGTGCGAGACATCGGTCGAGGTACCCCCCATGTCGAAGCCGATCAGCCGGTCGATGCCGGCCAGTGCCGCGGTCTTAACCATACCGACGATGCCGCCCGCCGGGCCCGACAGCACCGCGTCCTTGCCGCGAAAGTCGCGTGCCGCAGTCAGCCCGCCGTTCGACTGCATGAACAACAACGGCGTGTCGCCGAGCACCGCGCCGACCTCGTCGACATAGCGGCGCAGCACCGGCGATAGATACGCATCGGCGACGGTGGTGTCACCGCGCGGGATCAGCTTGATCAGCGCGGCGACCTCGTGGCTGACCGAGATTTGCGTAAAGCCGACATCGCGCGCGATCGCCGCAACGCGCTGCTCGTCATCGGCAAAGCGATAGCCGTGCATCAGCACGATCGCGGCGGCGTGCAGGCCGCGCGCGGAAGCGGCGGCAAGGTCGCGGCGTGCAGCGGCTTCGTCGAGCGGCCGCAAGATCTCGCCGTCGGCCGCCATCCGCGCGTCGATCTCGACGACGGTGCTGTACAGCGACTGCGGCAGTTCGATCCGTCGATCGAACAGCCGCGGGCGCGCCTGATGCCCGATCCGCAGCGCATCGGCGAAACCGCGGGTGATGACCAGCAGCGTCGGCTCGCCGGTGTGTTCGAGCAGCGCGTTGGTCGCGACCGTCGTGCCCATCCGCACGGCGTCGATCGCCGCCCCGGGTCCCGCGAGGCGCGCGATCCCGGCGAGCGCCGCGTCGCCGTATTGCGACGATTTCGACAGTAACTTGGTACTGACGATCGCCCCGTCCGGCGACCGCGCGATGACATCGGTGAACGTCCCGCCCCGATCGATCCAGAACTGCCATCCGGGCAATGGTGGGGTTGGGGCAGCGGCCATGTCGCCAGCCTAGTGCCTCAGCTCGCGCAGGAAAGCGTAAAGTGATCACTCGAATGGTTGGGACGACGCCGTCGAAGGCAATTGGCTGTAATCATCGCCAGTACAACCAGCTCGGATTATCGATCGAAAAAGCCTGCTGAAGACCAGTAGTGCGCGCGAGACGCGGCAGGACGTCGACGAGCACGCCATCATCTGGGGTATTCGCTTCCAAATCGAGGTGCGGCCAAGCAGTGCCCCAAAGCCGGATCACATCGGCAAGTCTCGCCACGGGCTGCCCCGTCCCGCGGTCCATAATACCGCTTCTGACGACGTGCTGAGCCGTAAGCGCGCCAACCCGCTGCTGACCACGAGTGCACGCCGGCAGATCGCACGGGACAAGTCGAAGCAGGCTGCCGCGGCGGTTGCAAAACCGCTACCCGCTTCGTAGGTCGATCAACTTGCGCCGACCGGAGCCCCGCATGAGCCTGTCGATCACCCTCACCATCAACGGTACCGAGCGCGTCATCCCGCTCGACGATCCGCGGATAACCTTGCTCGACCTGCTGCGCGAGCGGCTCGACCTGACCGGCGCGAAGAAGGGCTGCGACCGCGGCCAGTGTGGCGCGTGCACCGTTCTGATCGACGGGCGGCGGATCAACGCCTGCCTCGCACTGGCGCTGAGCTGTGACGGTGCCGACATCCTGACGATCGAGGGCGTCGCGATGGGCGAGCAGCTGCATCCGGTGCAGGCCGCGTTCATCGCGCACGATGCGCTGCAGTGCGGCTTCTGCACGCCGGGCCAGATCATGAGCGCCATCGGCATGATCCGCGAGGGCCATGCCGGCGACGATGCCGAGCGGGTTCGCGAGGCGATGAGCGGCAATCTATGCCGCTGCGGCGCGTATATCGGCATCACCGAGGCGGTGCTCGCGGCGCAGCGTGAAATGGCGGCGGCAGGCACGCCAGTCGCCGAGCGGGAAGCGGCATGATCCGCTTCGACTATGACCGGCCGGCGACGTTGGCCGAAGCCGTCGCGGCGGGCGGCGCGCCAGGGGCGGCGTACCTCGCTTCAGGGACCAATCTGCTCGATCTGATGAAGGGCAACATCATGCGCCCCGAGCGTCTGGTCGACATCAACCGGCTGCCCGGGCTCGACCGGGTCGAGCTGCTCGCCGACGGCGGGGCCCGTTTCGGTGCGCTCGTCCGCAATAGCGACCTCGCCTATCATCCCGAATTCGCGCACCGCTTTCCAGCCGTCGCGGAGGCGCTGCTGGCGGGCGCGTCGGCGCAGTTGCGAAATGCCGCCAGCGTCGGCGGCAACATCCTGCAGCGGACGCGGTGCCTGTATTTCTACGATACCGCGAGCGCCTGCAACAAGCGCGTCCCCGGTAGCGGCTGCGATGCGATCGGCGGCGAAAACCGCCTGCACGCGATCCTCGGCTGGAGCGACAAGTGCATCGCGACGCAGCCGTCGGACTTCGCCGTGCCGCTTGTCGCGCTCGATGCCATCGTCGAGATCGAGGGCACCGCCGGCCGCCGCGAGGTATCGCTCGACAGCTTCTACCTGCTTCCGGGTCAAACACCCGAGCGCGAGACGGTGCTCCATCACGGCGAGCTGATCGTCGCGCTCCGCCTGCCCGCCACGGCGGCGCGCTTTGCCGCCAATTCGCGCTATCTCAAGGTCCGCGAGCGTACCTCGTACGCGTTCGCCGTGGTGTCCGCCGGCGCCGCGCTGCGGCTCGAGGGCGGTGTCATCGCCGAGGCGCGCGTCGCCCTCGGCGGGGTCGCGCTGAAGCCGTGGCGCGCCCGCGCTGCCGAGACCGAGCTGGCCGGTGCCGCACCGGAAGCCGCTGCATTCCGCCGCGCCGCCGAGGCTGCGCTCGCCGACGCCGCGCCGTCGGGGGACAACGCCTTCAAGATCGAACTCGCGCGCAGGATCATCGTCCGCGCGCTAACAATGGCCGCGGCGGGGACCCCCGACCGCATGCCCGCCCTGCCCGCCTCGCCGTTCGCCGGAGTTAGTGCTTATGTCTGAGAACCCCACCGACCTGACGCTGACCCGCGACCCGGCGCATCTGCGCATGGGGTCGAGCATCGGCCAGCCGATCGCCCGGCGCGACGGCGTGCTGAAAACCACCGGGGCCGCGACTTTCGCCGCCGACAATCACCCGGCGGGGATGCTTTACGCCGCGCTGGCGGTCAGCAGCATCGCGCGCGGCCGCGTCACCGCGCTCGATATCGCCGCCGCGAAGGCGCACCCCGGCGTCGTCGAGGTGATGACTTCGGCGAATGCCCCCAAGCTGACGCTCGACCCCGACGCCAAGCTCAACCCTTTCATGTTCAAACTCGACCTGCTCCAGAACGATGAGGTGCGTTACGCCAATCAGTCGATCGCGGTCGTCATCGCCGACAGCCTCGAAGCCGCGACTGAGGGCGTGGCCCTGCTCGCCCCGTGCTATCAGGTCGACACCGCGCGGGTCGATCTGGATGACGCCGAGAGCTTCGTACCCGAGGCGATCGGGATTGGTAGTCCGCCCGAGGAGACGCACGGCGACCTTGCCGCCGGGTTCGACGCCGCAGCGCTCGACATCGAGGCGGTCTATGACACCCCGCCGCAGTACCACAATGCGATGGAACCGCACGCCATCGTCGCGGCGTGGGACGGCGACAAGCTCACCATCGACACCCCGAGCCAGGGTATGGCGATTGCGCAGCAGCGCGTTGCCGGGCTGTTCGGCATCGCGCCGAGCGACGTCCATATCCGCAGCCCGTATCTCGGCGGCGGCTTCGGCTCGAAGGGGCTATTCTCGGGACCGCAGGTTCTCGGCATCATGGCGGCGCGGCTGACCGGTCACCCGGTCAAGCTGGTGCTGCGCCGCGAGCAGATGTACGGCCCCGTCGGCCACCGCGCGCCGACGCAGCAGACGATGCGGCTGGCGACCGATACGGCGGGCAAACTGACCGCGCTCAGCCACCACACCAAGACCGCGACCAGCACTCATGACGATTTCATCGAGTCGGCGTCGAACGCCTCACACTCGGTCTACGCCAGCCCGGCGATCGGCACCTCGCACGAGGCGGTGCGGCTCGATACCGGGACGCCGCTGTTCATGCGCGCGCCCGGCGAGGCTCCGGGTAGCGCGGCCTTGGAGAGCGCAATCGACGAAATGGCGCTGGCGTGCGGCATCGACCCGCTGGCGTTCCGCCTGATCAATTACGCCGAGGTCGATCCGAGCAGCGGCAAGCCGTTCTCGTCGAAGGCCTTGCGTGAATGTTACGAACAGGGCGCGGCGCGGTTCGGATGGTCGAAGCGGCCGATGCAGCCGCGCCAGATGCAGGACGAGCACGGCATGCTGGTCGGCTGGGGCATGGGAACCGCGGTGTTCCCGGCGCTGATGTTCGAGGGCCAGGCCCGCGCCATTCTCAGGCAGGATGGCCGCGGTGTCATCGAGGCGGGTGCCCAGGACATGGGCCAGGGCGCGTGGACGTCGCTGGCGCAGATCGGTGCCGACGCGCTCGGGCTCGACATCGACCAAATCGAGTTCCGCTCGGGCGACTCCAAACTGCCCAACGCGGGCATGGCGGGCGGCTCGGCGCACACCGCGACGGCGGGAGCAGCGATCCACAACGCCGGGGGCGACGCCATCGCCAAGCTGGCCGTGCTGGCCACCGGCGACGAGCGTTCGCCGCTGTTCGGCGCGGGCAATGCGGGCGTCATCGCGCGCGGCGGCCGCCTCCACCGGCGCGACGACGAAAGCCGCTCGGACAGCTATGCCGACATCCTTACCCGCGCCGGAATCGCCGAGATCGACGGCCGCGGCAAGGGCGCGGCGGACACGGTCG
>JAYTHJ010000189.1:0-13159 GCA_043732725.1 Sphingomonadaceae bacterium
GCAATGCTGAGCGCCGCGGCGCGGCTCACGCGCGCGGACGGTGCGTCGGCGGCCATTCTTCCGCTCGCCGTCGCGCTGTTCCGGCTAGCCGCGCCCGCCTCGATCGTCATCGTCGCTCTTGCAACAGCGCGCATTCAAGGGACGACTCTTGCACCCGCGACGCTTTTGACAGTCGGTGCGCTCGCGGTGATTGGCACGCTTATCATCGCCGGGCTGCCAAATCAGACGACGTTCTTCGCGGCCTACGCACCGCCGCTTCTGGCCGCGCATTTGCCGCTCGATCTCTTGCCGCTGTTCTTGGCAGTCGATGTATTGCCCGACATCGCTTATACCGTGACCAATGTCACTGCCGACCTAGCCGTAGCGATGGCGGGCGGTCGTGCTCAGGGTCGTCAGTCTCAGAACTGATTTTAAGCTAATTACTCGCTCCGATTGGGAGCGAAGCTTCCCGCTCTGCGGCGCGCTGAAGTCCAATCGGATCGTCGCTTTTCAAACGGGATTTTCGCTTATAGGCACGATCTTGTCGGATATAGAGGGTACAGTTTGGCAGCCCTGTCAATTTGGCAACGACAAGCGACCTGATGAGGAAATGGAAATGTTGTTTGACGAGGTCATTCTCGGTCGCCGGAGCATTCGCGGCTACAAGCCAGACCCGGTGCCCAAAGAACTAATCAAGGAAATCATCTATCTGGCGTTGCGCGCGCCGTCGTCGATGAACACCCAACCGTGCAACTTCTATGTCGTCACCGGCGAAGCCCTCGACCGCATCCGCTGCGGCAACACCGAGCGTATGGTCGGCGGTGTGCCGCAGTCGCGGGAGTTCCGCACCGGCCAGGCCTTCGCTGGCCAGCACCGCGAGCGGCAGATCGGCGTTGCCAAGCAGCTATTCGCCGCCATGGGCATCGAACGCGACGACAAGACAAGACGGAACGACTGGGTGCTCCGCGGCTTCCGGCAGTTCGACGCGCCAGTATGCATTATCGTTACCTACGATCGGGCGCTGGACGGCAGCGACGATACCCCCTTTGACTGTGGGGCCGTCGCGACCGCCTTGGTCAATGCAGCATGGTCACGGGGCCTCGGCACCGTGATCAACAGCCAAGGCATCATGCAGTCGCCGGTGGTGCGCGAACACGCCGGCATATCCGAAGACCAGGTGATCATGAAAAGCATCGCGCTCGGTTGGCCTGACGAGGCGTTCCCTGCAAACGCCGTTATATCTGAGCGCAAGTCGGTCGAGGAGGCGACAGTATTTGTCGGATTTACGGACTGATTGGTCGGCCGTTGGATGTGGATCGGCGCCGAAATATGACCCTGCTGGAATGGATCCAAGCTATTGATTCTATTATCAAGTATGGACGCAGCTAAGTGTCCGATCAGCGCCGGTCGGGACGCCAGGCGAAGCAGTCATTTTGCTTCGATTGGAGCAGGATGCGGCAATCAGATTGGGTCCCGCTTCCGCGCCGGTTCACGTGCCCCAGAGTGAAACGATGAACCGAGCCTCTTTCCGTCTGCTTTGGCGCACGGGATCTGCCGTTTTGCTGGCTTTGCTGCCGACAACGCCGGGTAGCTGCTTCGCCAAGGTCGCCGCCGCGAAGCCGGAGGAGCAAGGCCGCTACGTCACCTACCTGCTGCGGCATGAGGTTGGCGCGGAGAAATATGTGCTGCGATCCACGGCGACAGGGGTGCTGCTGACCGTCGCCTCGACGCTGCAAGACCGGCAGACCGTGCGTCACAGCATCACGACGCTGGAGACGGCACCGGACCTCTCCCCCGTATTACTCGAGACTAGACGCGACAAGTCTGCCCCAGGAGACGCTTGGCTAACCCGCGCGGGCGCGATCAGCGCGACAATCATGGAGGGGACAACCCGCCGCACCACGCCAAGGCCGCCCCTCGCCTTCGTCGGCTTCCAAGCGATGCCAGCCGCCTTGCAGATGATGATGATGCGCTTCTGGTCACTGCACCATCAGCCGCAAGCCTTACCGATGTTGCGCGCCGACCCGACGGCGCTACCGGTCGAAATCCGCCGCGTGGGCAACGATACACTCTCGCTTCCAGGCGGCAGGCGCGCTGCGCTGACGCGCTATACAGTTGCCAACCTGATGTTCGGTCGCGAGATCGTGTGGATGGATAAGCAGGGTCGCCTCGCCGCGCTGATGACCTTCGCTGGCGGCCTTCCGGTGGAGCAGGTGCTGGAAGCATATCGCCCCGCACTCCGGCAACTTGTCGACAGCGGCGTGCGACAGGAGATGACTAACCTCGACGAGCTCAGCCGACAAGTCCGCCCCGAGGCGATGGGAACCTTCGCGATCGTCGGGGCGCGGCTGATCGACGGCACCGGCGCCCCGCCGATTGAGGATTCGGCGGTGATCGTAAAGAACGGCAGGATCGCCGCCGTAGGCACCCGTGACAAAACGGCGTTGCCGATTGGCATCAAGATCGTGAACGCCGAGGGCCGGACGCTGCTGCCCGGGCTTTGGGAAATGCACGTCCATTACTCCGGTGTCGAGTTCGGCCCGGCGCTGCTCGCCGCCGGCATCACCACCGCGCGTGATCTCGGTGGCGAATTCGAGTTCCTGACAGCATTGCGCCGCAAGCTCGACGCCACAGGAGCGCTCGGCCCGCGCCTGCTGCTTGCCGGCCTGATCGACAGCGGGGGGCCGCTCGCCTTTGGCGCCGTCGATGTCGAGACCGCTGCCGAGGGCGTCATCGCGGTTGATCGTTATGCCGATGGCGGCTTCGAGCAGATCAAGGTCTATGACCAGATTGAGCCCGATGTACTCAAGGCGATCGCTGCCGAGGCGCACCGGCGGGGCATGACCGTCACTGGCCACGTTCCCGTGGCGGTCGACACACTCGACGGCATCGCCGATGGCATGGACCAGATCAACCATCTGCAATACGTCACCCGGACGATGCAAGATGGGGAAACCAGGTCAGTCGATCCGACTTCCGGTAACGCCATGCGGATGATCGGCTTGCTGAAAAAGCGCGGGATCGTCGTCGATCCCACCGTCAGCTGGGGCGAGATGGCGAGCCATCCAAGGAGCATCAGCGCGGTGTCATTTGAGCCGGGAATTGCGGCGGCGCCCTTCACGCTTCGGTTCAAGTTCGAGTCTCTCGGCGGCCAAGACGACGAGGCCCACTGGCGCGAGCGGATGGCGATAAACGCCAAGGTTATCGGTGCGCTCCATGCGGCCGGCGTGCCAATCGTAGCGGGTAGCGACACTGGCCTGATCGGCTATGGTCTCGACCGCGAGCTCGAGCTTTATGTAGCTGCGGGCATGACGCCGATGGCAGCGATTCAAGTGGCCACGCTTGGCGCCGCGCGAGTGATGAAGCTCGACAGCGATTCGGGTTCGGTGGAGATCGGCAAGCGTGCCGATCTGATGCTGGTCGAGGGCGATCCGCTAGTCGACATCAGCGACTTGCGGCGGGTAACCAAGGTAGTGCGCGGTGGCTGGCTTTATGACAGTATCGCGCTTGGCCGCTCGGTTGGTTTCGAGAGAACCCGCGGGAGGCGCGCGGAAACGCGCCCCCGCCCCCCTCCTAGGGCATATAAAAATCGAACCTAACTTATTCCCGGCCTGAAAACGGGTAGCAGGTCATGGGTCACAAGCGCTTTCAAAATGAAACACTGCCAACTTATCCGCACGGATGATCCGACGGGCACCCGTTGTTAACCCACGACCGTCTGGCTGCCAAGGATGCCCCCGATGTCCACGCTTGACACTTCGCCAGCCTGGCAAGCGTTGCTCGACCATGCGGCGATGCTGGGAACGCCAGACCTCGCGCAGCTGTTTGCCGGAGATGGGACACGCGTCGCGGCGCTGTCACGCTCGGTCGCCGGGCTGCACGCCGACTTTTCGAAGCTTGCCGCGACGCCGGCGACGCTCGGCGTGCTGGCCGCGCTCGCCGAAGCCGCGGCTTTCGGCGACTGGCGCGCGCGGCTGTTCGCGGGCGGCATCGTCAACCCGTCCGAAGCCCGCGTCGCAACCCACATGGCCGAGCGTGGGGTCGGCGCGGCGGCGGATGTGGCGGCGGCGGCACCCGGTCAGGGCAAGCTGCGCACGCTGGCGACCACGATGCGCGCCGACGACGGCATCGCGCACGTCCTGCATATCGGCATCGGCGGCTCGGCGCTCGGCCCGGCGCTGCTGCTCGATGCGCTCGGGCATGACGGCGACGGCCCGGTGGTGCACGTCGTCGCCAATATCGACGGCGTCGCGCTGAGCCGGGCGATGGCGCTGTGCGACCCACGGCTGACGCGCGTCGTGATCGTCTCGAAGACCTTCACGACACAGGAGACGATGACCAACGCCGCGAGCGCGCTCAGCTGGCTGGCAGCGGCGGGCGTCGCCGCGCCGCGGGCGCGCTGCATCGCGGTCACCGCCGCGCCGGCGAAGGCGGCAGCGTGGGGCATCGCCGGCGACCTCATTCTGCCGTTCGCCGAGACTGTCGGCGGTCGCTATTCATTATGGTCGGCGGTCGGCCTGCCGCTGGCGTTGCGCTGCGGCGTCGCGGCTTTCGATGCGCTGCAGGCCGGTGCGGCGGCGATCGATGCGCATTTCCGGGATACGCCGTTCGCCGATAACCTGCCCGCGCTGGCGGGGGCACTCGATGTCTGGTCGGCGGTGTTTCGCGGCCAACCACTGCGGGTTGTGTTCGCCTATGACGAGCGGCTGCGGCTGCTGCCCGCCTATCTCCAGCAGCTCGAGATGGAGTCGAACGGCAAACGCGTCGATCGTTACGGACAGCCGCTCGCCTACCCGACCGCCGCGGTGACGTGGGGCGGAACCGGGACCGACGCGCAGCACGCGGTGTTCCAGCTGCTTCACCAGGGCCACCATCCCGGCCCGGTCGAGTTCGTCGCGGTCGCCGAGCCCGGGCATGCGCTCGGCGGTGACCACCACCGCCAGCTGCTAGCCAATTGCTTCGCGCAAGGGTCGGCGCTGCTGCGTGGCCGCAGCTTCGAGGCGGCGCTGGCGCTGTCGGGCGGCGACCCGGCGCTGGCGGCGGCGAAGACCTTCCCCGGCAACCGGCCGTCGGTGACGCTGCTGCTCGACCGGCTCGACGCCTTCAGCCTCGGCGCGCTGCTGGCGTTCTACGAGCACCGGACGTTCACCGCGGCGTGCCTGCTCGGCATCAACCCGTTCGACCAATGGGGCGTCGAGCTCGGCAAGGAGATGGCGAACGCCGCGCAGCACGCGTGTGCGGGCGACGGCTTCGACCCGTCTACCGCCGACCTACTGCACCGCGCCGGACAACGCGCGGAGGCTTAGCCTCAGTCGTCGAGCGCGCTGTAGATCAGAGTCCGAAGCTCGCGTCGCACCGGGTAGGTCGAGCTCGGGATCAGCTGCGTCATGAACACCACGACGATGTCCTCGGCCGGGTCGACCCAGAAAAACGTGCTCGCCGCGCCGCCCCAGAAATAGTCGCCGCTGCTGCCAGGCATGAGCGTCGTCGCTGCATCGAGCGTCGTCGCGAAACCGAGCCCGAAGCCGACGCCGTCGTACGCCGCTTCGCTGAACAGCGACCGTGACAGCGCCGCGATGCTCGCGCCGCCGGGCAAGTGATTGGCGGTCATCAGATCGAGCGTCTTGCGGCCGATCAGCCGGTAGCCGCCGAGGCTGCCGCCGTTGAGCAGCGCATTGCCGAAGCGCATATAGTCCGCCGCGGTCGACACCAGCCCGCCGCCGCCTGAGACCAGGCTGGGCGGCTGCAGGAAGCTGCTCGTCGCCGGATCGTCCTGCAGCTGGATGCCGCCTGCTGCGCTCGGCTCGTAGCACGCCGAGAACCGCGCGGCCTTAGCGGCGGGCACATGGAAGCCGGTGTCCGCCATGCCGAGCGGATCGAGGATACGGCGCTGCAGGAACGTCTCGAACGGCTCGCCGCTGATCACCCCGATCAGATAGCCGAGCACGTCGGTGGCGATCGAGTAGATCCACGCATCGCCGGGCGAATACTCGAGCGGCAGCGTGGCGACCTTCGCGATCAGGTCGGCGAGTGTCCCCGCCTTCTTGATCTCGCCGATCTGGTAGGCGCGGTAGGCGGCGTCGACATTCGAGCGCAGCTGGAAGCCATACGTCAGCCCTGCAGTATGCCTCAGCAGGTCGACGATCTGCATCGGCCGCGTGCACGGGTGCGTCGCGAAGCCGGTGCGGTGCGTGCCGGCGTCGAATACGACGAGATCGCGCCATCCGGGGATGTAGCTGTGCACGGGATCGGCGAGCGCCACCTTGCCCTCCTCGACCAGCATCATGAACGCCACCGAAGTCAGCGGCTTGGTCATCGAATAGATGCGGAAGATGGTGTCGGCTGCGAGCGGCACATTGCGCTCGATATCGGCGTGGCCGAGCACTGCCGTGTACGCCGGCTCGCCGTAGCGCGACACCGACAGCAGCGCGCCCGGCAGTTTGCCGGTCGAAATGTAGCGGTGGTCGAGGAATCGCTCGATGCGCTCCAGCCGCTCGCGCGAGAAGCCGAGATTGCCGCCGTCGTCCGCTAGCGCTTCCATCTTGTCATGCATCCCAGCAACTCACCGCTACAGCGTCGGTTGATCGAAGCGCCGCGGCATGACCTCGGCGTGGAGCCGCAGGATCGCGGTGCTGGCCGTCGTTCGGCACAGCCCCGGCACGACCGCATGCACGACGCACGCCCCCGCCGCCAAGCCGAGCTTGGTCGCCGTCCAGAGGCTGGCCCGCAGGTGTTCGAGATAGCTCTCGCCAACGCTGGCGGGATGATCGGTGAACATTGCTCGCAGCATGGCCGGCTCCAGTCGGGTAACGCGCCTGCTATCGCCAATATCGCCACTGCTGACAACGCCCGATTGCCGCGCTATGATGGCGTCGCGGGCGATTAGCTCAGTTGGTAGAGCATGCCCTTTACACGGGCAGGGTCGGCGGTTCGAGCCCGTCATCGCCTACGTTTCCGCAGCGGCGTCCAGCACCGTCCGCCCGATGTCCGCCGGCGCGGTAATCGACGTGGTGTGACCAGGCGGCCACAGTGGGAAGCTGGACTGCACGCCGGCGCTGCAGCCCAACAGCATTGTCGCTGATCTTTCACAAATCGCCGTCACACACGTGCGACCGGCTCGCAGCAGCAGCAGCGGCTGCCGGCGAGTCGTTAGCAACACGGGGCACATATCATGCGGAATATCTGGGCAGGCGCGTCGCTGGCCGCGATCGCGGTCATGGCGGGAAGCGGCGCCGGCGCTCAGGAGACAACCTCAATCATCCGCGGCGCGGTGACGAACGCCGGACAACCGGTTGATAGCGCAGATGTCACAATTACCAACGTGCCTTCGGGAACGGTATCACGGGCGCGTACGGACAGCTCCGGCATCTTCAGCGCCAGCGGTTTGCGCGCGGGTGGTCCGTACACTGTCGCGGTTACCAGCCCCGCCGGTAACTCGACGGTGACTGGCATTTTCGCCGTTATCGGCCAGCCCTACGATCTGCCGATCGAGCTCGCAAAGACCGGCGCCGAGGAAATTGTCGTTACCGCCGCCTCGATCAAAGGCGCAGGCAGCCGCTCCGATGGCCCTCAGTCTGTGCTCAACGCCAAGGACATCGCCAAGGTCGCATCGGTCAACCGCGACATCCGCGACATCGAACGGCGCTCCCCGTTCGCGACGATCGACCTCGGCAACAGCCGAGCAGTGTCGTTCGCCGGTGTCAATCCGCGCTTCAATCGCTTCACCATCAACGGTGCGCAGGTCGGCGACAGCTTCGGCCTCAACCCCGATGCCAGCCCGACGCGGCGCGGCCCGGTGCCATTCGATGCGATCGCGCAGGTGTCGGTCTCGGTTGCGCCGTTCGACATCCGGCAGGGCAACTTTCAGGGCGGCGTCATCGATTCGACCTTGCTGTCGGGCAACAACCATTTCCACTTCAACAGCTTCTATTCGCAGAGCACTAACGGACTGCAGGGCCATCAGATCGGGACGATCGTGATTCCCAATGTGAAGTATAAGAGCGAAACCTACGGGGCGACGATTTCGGGTCCGATCATCAAGGACAAGCTGTTCTTCATGGGTTCGTACGAGCGCAATACCGATCCGCGTCCGCTATCGCCGGGATCGGTCGGCCAGGTTCCCAATCTCACCGACTCGCTGGTCTCGCAGGTCCAGTCGATCGCTAAGAATGTCTATAATTACGACACCGGCAACATTCTGCCGATCACCAATAATCTCGACGAGAAATTCGTCGTCAAGCTCGACTGGAACGCCACCGACCGGCAGCGCCTGTCGTTCTCCTATATCAACTCGTACGATGCGCTAGACAGTTTGGTGAACAGCGGTGTCAGCCTGACGGGCCAGAACACCAGCGCGCCGACCGCTAACGCCGGACCGGCGATCAGCCTCGCCTCGAACGACTATAAGCTGACCGAGCTGCTGCGAACCGGCATCATCCAGCTCAATTCCGACTGGACCGACCGGCTGTCGACCGAAGCACGCCTCGTCTACAAGTCATACAAGCGCGGGCAGGATCCCGAGCTCGGCCGCGGCTTCGCGCAGTTCAAGGTCTGCGCCGTGCAAGCCAATGGCATTGCCGATACCCCCACAACGTGCGGCTTCGCCGCAAACGGTGTCGGCAATGCGGCACTGTACTTCGGCCCCGACATCAGCCGACAGACCAATGCCTTGTTCACCGACACCTACGACGGATCGTTCCTCGTTAGGTACACGGCCGGTCAGCACAGCTTCAAGGCACTGTTTCAGTACGTCGAAAACCGAACCACCAATGCATTCCTGCAGTATAGCGCGGGTGCTTATTACTTCGACTCTATCGCCGACTTGCAAAATCGCAACGCTAGTCAGTTCGACTATCAGAACGCGCTAACTCTCAATTCGTCCGATACCAATGCTAATTTTAAATACGGCCAGTATACTATCGGTCTGCAGGACGACTGGGTTCTCAACGATACATTGCGGTTGACCGCGGGTGCGCGCTACGACCTGTTTCAATCGTCGAGCCCGATTAAAGTTAACCAGAACTTCGTCAACCGAAATGGCTTCGCCAATAACAAGTCGTTCGACGGGCTGTATTCATTCCAGCCACGTGCCAGCTTCGATTTCAAGCCGGTCAACAACCTCGATATTCGCGGTGGCGCCGGCGTCTTTGGCGGCGGCACACCCGATATCTACTTCTCGAATTCATACAGTAATACTGGAGCTGTCCAGAACCGGATTGCTGCCGTCGTCCGCGCCACAACGGTCGGCGCTGGGGGAGCGACGGCAACCTGCGCCGCGCCTTATAATGTTCCGGTAACCGCCGCGATCTGCACCGCGGCGCTAAACGGCGTAACCGGGAACAGTATTCCCGCAGCCATTGACAATTATCTGACCGCTAATCCCGCGTCGCTGCTGACGGCGCCGACTGCCTCGGTGGCGCCGAACTTCCGCATCCCGTCGGTTACGCGCTTAACGCTCTCGGCGGATTATAAATTATTCGGCATCAATTTCGGTGCCGACTACCTTTACTCAAAAACGAATCAGTCGGTGACCTTCACTGACTTGCGTTCAATTCCCAATGGCGTGCTACCAGATGGCCGTCCACGTTATAATTTCCGACCGACACCGGGTGCCACCGTCACTGCCGACACCAACACCGACATCCAGATCGGCAACACGACTCGGGGCCGTAGCCATATCGGGGTGTTGCGCTTCGACAAGGAGTATGACTGGGGATTGTCGCTGTCGGGAAGCTACACCTATCAGGACGTCAAGGACGTGAGCAACGCCAGTTCGTCGGTAGCAAGCTCGCTGTATAACGCTCAGGCCGTCGGCGACCCGAATAACGCCGCTTATGGCATCAGCAGCGATCAGACCAAGTGGCAGTTCAAGTACAACATCGGCTATGACCACGCATTCTTCCGAGACTATCGTACGATCGTCCAACTGTTCGGCGAGACCCGCGCCGGACGCCCGTACAGCTTTACCATGCAGGACAACGGAGCCGGGCGTTCACCGGTGTTCGGCACCACCGGTAACAGCGACCATTACCTGCTCTATGTGCCGACGAGTACAACCGACCCACTGGTCAGCTACGGCGACACGATCGCGTCGGGAGGCGTTGTCACCCAGACCGCGGCGCAGGCTCAAGCCGCCCTCGACGCGCTGATCAACGGCACCAAGCTGGGCAACTACCGCGGTCAGATCGCCGCGAAAAACATCGCCCGCTCACGCGTCAACACGCGCATCGACTTGCATCTCGAACAGGAAATCCCGACCTTCATCGGCGGCTCCCGCGTGACGCTGTTCGCCGACGTCGAGAACCTGCCGAACCTGCTCAACAAGAACTGGGGCGGACTGACTCAGGTCGGCTTTCCGCAGACGGCGGCGGTCCTGCAGGTCCAGTGCCTGAGTGCACCGGTCGCCACCGGCACCAACGTCGTTAATATCGGGTCGACCACGGCGCAGAATCCGAACAAGCTGCCAGCGGTGGTTAATACCGTGCCGACCCAGACTTGCGCCCAATACCGTTACACCAACGTCCGTTCGCCGAACGAGACGACCGTTTCCGCACAGTCGCTCTACCTCGTACGCGTCGGCGTCCGCTTCAAATTCTAGTGGATAGCTTCGGACGGTTGGATCCCGAAGAGATGGCTGTACTCCGCCCTTCTCGACCGATTTTTCCGGACTCATCCGTTGCGTTCTGACCACTAGCAGCGTTCGAGCGGCATTGGTTCAGCCGTCGACTAGCGTTATCGAGATTGAATGAGCACCCAGTTCGGCGTGAATTCATCGAATCAGTGATGCCCTATATGAGCGATTTAGGTTAGTAACGTGTGCTTGCCGGTTCGCGTTTGATAACGTCTGAGCCACCGGTGACAGCGTCGCTGTGTGCCGGTCACCGGTCGGCAACCGGGAACAAAGGCGTTGTTCCCGGTTGCCGCTTGCGCCGTTCGGGGTGTGTCGAAACAGTCGCCAAGGCCGAATGCCGCTGTTGTTTTCGGCGTGTCGAAAGGGTCGCAAAACCGGGAATGTTCCCCGCCAAAAGTGGCGGTGACAGAGAGCGGCAAAACGAGCTTTAACAGCCAGCATCGGCAAAATGCAGGCATATCCGATGTGCCGCTCAGTCCACCGGCACCCCCGGCAACAGCTTGGCGACGCGGATCGTCAGCGAGGTCCGCACGCTGGCGACGTTGGGGGCGGGCGTCAGCGCACTGGTCAGGAAGCGCTGGAACTCCTGCAGGTCGTGCGCGACGACCTTCAGGAGGAAATCGATCTCGCCGTTGAGCATGTGGCACTCGCGGACCTGCGGCAGTTTGGCGATGTGCGCCTCGAAGGCCTTGAGGTCAGCCTCGGCCTGGCTGATCAGGCTGACCATCGCAAAGACCGTCACGCCGTAGCCGAGCTGCACCGCGTCGAGGTCGGCGTGATAGCCGTGGATGACGCCGGCCTCCTCGAGCGCCCGGACCCGGCGCAGACACGGCGGCGCGGTCAGCCCGGCGCGCTCGGCCAGCTCGACATTGGTGATGCGGCCCTCGGCCTGCAGCTGCGCGAGGATAACCCGGTCGATCGCATCGAGCTGCAGACGCGACCGATGCATGATAACTCCCGTTGGATCAGGTAGTACTATAAGAATGTTGCGGCAGCGCGCAACGATGCAATGCCGCAGACGGGATGACGCGAGCGGCAGGAATGCCTAAGTGTATGGTGAAGGAGTCCGCATGTCCGATACCGTCCATACCCGCGTCCTGATCATCGGCTCCGGCCCGGCTGGCTATACGGCAGCTATCTATGCCGCGCGTGCCGCGCTCGCTCCCGTCCTCGTGCAGGGGCTGCAGCCGGGCGGCCAGCTGACGATCACCACAGACGTCGAGAACTGGCCCGGCGATACCAGTGTCATGGGTCCCGACCTGATGCTACGCATGGCAGCGCAGGCCGAGCACGTCGGCGCGCGGCTGATCTCCGACATCGTCACCGACGTCGACTTCGACCGATGGCCGTTCGTCGTCACAGGAGACGGCGGTGCGCAGTATGTCGCCAGCACGATCGTCGTCGCCACCGGCGCGCAGGCGCGGTGGCTCGACCTGCCGTCGGAGACCCACTTCCGCGGCTTCGGCGTGTCGGCATGCGCGACCTGCGACGGATTCTTTTATCGCGGCAAGACCGTCGCGGTCGTCGGCGGTGGCAACACCGCGGTCGAAGAGGCACTGTTCCTGACCAACTTCGCCAGCAAGGTCTTCCTGATCCACCGCCGCGGCGAACTTCGCGCCGACAAGACCAATCAGGCGCGGCTCGCCGCCAACGCCAAGATCGAGATGATCTGGAACGCCGAAGTCGCCGAGGTCGAAGGGACCGAGGCACCGCGCAGCGTCACCGGTATCACGCTGCTCGACACGCGCCACGGCGGCTCGCACCGCCTCCCGGTCGACGGGCTGTTCGTCGCCATCGGGCACGTCCCGGCGACTGCGTTGTTCCGCGGCAAGCTGGCGATGGACGACGAAGGTTATTTGCTGACTGCGCCCGACTCAACCGCCACCTCGGTGCCCGGCGTTTTCGCGGCAGGCGATGTCAAGGACAAGGTGTTCCGCCAGGCGGTAACCGCTGCAGGCATGGGCTGCATGGCGGCATTGGAGGCCGAGCGCTTCCTCGCTCACCCGCCCGAAACGACGCTGGCGCTGGAACCGCAGTTCGAAGTCGCCTGAACGGCTACGTCGCCGCTACCTGCGCCTGCGGATGGATGATGATCTCGCCGTTACGATAGGCTTGGGAGGGACGCGGCTCCCCTCTGGCATTGTATCGGCGGCCTGATGCGTTCCACCTGACGTGATAAACTGACTGATCCACGGCCAGTGCCGTTCAGTGTGATACGCTAGAGCCACTCCGTCGAGATCGCCGGGCATATGCAAGTCGGTGGACAGCACTTCATCTTCCGGGCTTCGGATGTCATCACGGTCAAGGCCTCGTCGGCGCTTTCCGCTTGCGGCACCGCGTAACCGGCGTCGGCACGTCGGCGGCCATCATCCGGATCAACGCCTCGTCTTCGACGATGATTTTGACAATACGATCTGCCCTCATGGGTTATCAAGACAGACGGAAATCGCTAGCATTACAGTTGCGTTCTTGATTGGATATGAGCGTGACGCGCTGCGGCTTGGTGCGCGCGTCGCCAAGTGGACCAAGCGATGATGTGGACGGGTTGGA
>JAYTHJ010000190.1:0-4169 GCA_043732725.1 Sphingomonadaceae bacterium
GCATTGGGCCATCGAGAATAGCCTCCATTGGGTCATGGATATGGTCTTTCGCGACGACGAGTGCCGCGTCAGTACCGGCCACGCCCCAGCCAATTTCACTACCGTCAAATATGTCGCACATAATCTCATGCGACGCTCACCGGGCAAACCCTCCATGCGCCTCAAGCGCAAAGTCGCCGCTTGGAACGACGACTTCCTCGTCAGCCTCATCGCCCAGTGACCAACTCACCCGATTCCCCTGGTTCTCCCCGCCTTCGGCGAGGCGAACCGCTCTTGCGGTGGAGGGGCATCGCCACCGAGCACGATGCGCTTGCCAACATTGCAACTTGCACCACCAATCCTCCACCACGCCAAGCGGAAAGGTTCCCCTCCGCGGAGGCGGGGAGGATTAGGGCTACTCCGTCAGCTCCGCCCAGACGTCCTTCAGCTTGGCGAAAAATCCCGTCTGCGCCGGGTTGTTGCGGCCGTCCTCAGCCTCTTCGAGCGCTTGGAACTCTTCGAGCAGTTCGCGCTGGCGCTTGGTCAGCTTGACCGGAGTCTCGACATCGAGCTGCACGACGAGATCGCCGAAACCGTGGCTGACGCCATTGCTGCCGAGCGCCGGCATGCCGCGGCCACGCACCCGCAGCTGCTTGCCGCTCTGCGTTCCCGCAGGGACCTTGATCACCGCCGCCACCTTGTCGAGGCATGGCACCTCGATCTCGCCGCCGAGCGCTGCGGTAGTGAACGAGATCGGCGCTTCGGCGAACAACGTCGTGCCCTCGCGCCGGAACAGCACATGCGGCTTGAGCTGGATAAAAATGTAGAGGTCGCCCGACGGCCCGCCGCGGGTCCCGGCCTCGCCTTCGTTCGCCAGTCGAATCCGCGTCCCGTCGTCGACGCCGGCGGGGATTTTGACATCGAGCGTCTTCTCGCGCTCGACGCGGCCCGCCCCGTGGCACGTCGCGCACGGGTCGGTGATAACGCGCCCGAGACCGCGGCAGGTGACGCAGGTGCGTTCGACCATGAATAGCCCCTGCCGCATACCGACCTTGCCCTGTCCGCCGCAAGTCGTGCATGCCTTTGCCGAGGTCCCCGGCTTCGCGCCGCTGCCGCTGCACGGTGCGCAGGTCACCGAAACCTCCATAGTCAGCGTCGCGCTCTTGCCGGTGTAGGCCTCCTCGAAGCTCATCTCGAGGTCGTAGCGCAGGTCGGCCCCGCGGTTATTTGACTGTCGCCCACGGCCGCCGCCCATAAACTGACTGAAGATGTCCTCGAAGATGCCGCCGAGGTCGTCGCCTTGTTGGCTGCGCCCGCCGCCGCCCTGCTGGAACGCGGCCTTACCGTAACGGTCGTAGGCGGCGCGCTTCTGCGGGTCCTTGAGGCAGTCGTACGCCTCGCTGATCGCCTTAAAGCGCGCTTCGGCAGTGGCGTCGCCGGGGTTCTTGTCGGGATGAAATTGCACTGCGAGACGGCGGTAGCTCGCCTTGAGTACCGAATCGTCGGCGCTCCGCTCGCATTCGAGCAGTTCGTAATAGTCGATGTCGAGGCTCATCTAAATCCCCTGCTCGCCTCTCCACTTGGGAGGGGCCGGGGGAGGCTATCTCCACCCCCGGCAGACCGCCGCGGTTGCTCCCTCCCCCCGGCCCCTCCCCACGTGGGGAGGGGCCGGTCCGTCTTACTTCTTCTCGTCGTCAACTTCGCTGAACTCGGCGTCGACGACGTCGTCGTGCTTGGCCGTGGTCGCGTCAGGCTGCGACGCGCTCTCGGCCGCATAAACCGCCTCGCCGAGCTTCATCGCGATCGTCGCCAGCGCCGTTGTCTTGGCAGTCAGCGCATCGGCATCGCCGCCGTCTAGGATGCCCTTCAAGTCGGCGACTGCCTTCTCGATGTCGGCCTTGACGTCGGCAGAGACCTTGTCGCCGTGCTCGGCCAGCTGGCGCTCGGTCGAATGGACGAGGCTATCGGCATGGTTGCGCGCCTCGGCCACCGCCCGCCGCTTCTTGTCGTCGGCGGCAAAGCGCTCGGCGTCCTTGACCATCTTGTCGATGTCTTCCTTCGACAGGCCACCGCTGGGCTGGATGCGAATTTGCTGCTCCTTGCCGGTGCCCTTGTCCTTGGCGTTGACCGACACCAGCCCGTTCGCGTCGATGTCGAACGTCACTTCGATCTGCGGTAGCCCGCGCGGCGCGGCCGGAATGCCGACGAGGTCAAACTGGCCGAGCATCTTGTTATCCGCCGCCATCTCGCGCTCGCCTTGGAAGACGCGGATGGTGACGGCAGACTGATTATCATCGGCGGTCGAATAGGTCTGCGACTTCTTGGTCGGGATCGTCGTGTTGCGGTCGATCATGCGGGTGAACACCCCGCCCAGCGTTTCGATGCCCAGCGACAGCGGCGTCACGTCGAGCAGCAGCACGTCCTTGACGTCGCCCTGCAAAACACCTGCCTGGATCGCCGCACCCATCGCAACGACCTCGTCGGGGTTGACGCTGGTGTTGGGCTCCTTGCCGAACAGCGTCTTCACGAACTCGCGGACGCGCGGCATGCGGGTCATGCCGCCCACCAGGATGACTTCGTCGATCTCGCTGGTCTTGACGCCGGCTTCGCTGATCGCGTCGAGACACGGCTTGCGGGTGCGCTCGATCAGGTCAATCACCAGCTTCTCGAGGTCGGTACGGGTGATCGTCTTGACGAGGTGCTTCGGACCGGTCGCGTCGGCGGTGATGAACGGCAGGTTGACTTCGGTTGACGCCGATGACGACAGTTCGATTTTGGCCTTTTCGGCGGCTTCCTTCAGCCGCTGCAGCGCCAGCTTGTCCTTGGTCAGGTCGATACCCTCTGCCTTGCGGAAATCCTCGGCGAGGAACGCGACGACCTTGGCGTCGAAGTCCTCACCGCCGAGGAACGTGTCGCCGGAGGTGCTCTTGACCTCGAAGACGCCGTCGCCGAGTTCGAGAACCGACACGTCGAAAGTGCCGCCGCCGAGGTCATAGACCGCGATCGTCTTGGCACCGACCTTGTCGAGGCCGTAGGCGAGCGCCGCCGCGGTCGGCTCGTTGATGATGCGCAGCACGTCGAGCCCGGCGATACGCCCGGCGTCCTTGGTCGCCTGCCGCTGCGCGTCGTTGAAGTACGCCGGAACGGTAATCACCGCCTGCGTTACAATCTCGCCGAGATAGGCCTCGGCGGTTTCCTTCATCTTCTGCAGGATGAACGCCGAGATCTGCGACGGCGAGTAATCCTCGGTACCGGCCTTGACCCACGCGTCACCATTACCGCCCTTGACGATCTTATATGGCACCAGCGCCGCATCCTTCTGCGTCAGCGGATCACTGAACGGGCGACCGATCAGGCGCTTGACGGCGAAGATGGTGTTCTCGGGGTTGGTTACCGCCTGGCGCTTTGCCGGCTGGCCGACGAGCCGCTCCTTATCCTTCGTGAACGCGACCTGCGACGGTGTCGTGCGCGCGCCCTCGGCGTTTTCGATAACTTTAGGAGCGCTGCCTTCCATAACGGCGACGCAGCTGTTGGTCGTGCCAAGATCGATCCCGATAACTTTTGCCATGATACCCTCTTACGAAGCGATGTTTACTCATGCAGCGCCGAGCCGCCCTCGCGAATGAAGCGACGACCCACCGGCTGCGGCTGAGGGGCATATAGGGAGCGTCAAAAAGCCCTGCAAGCGCGGAGGACACGTTCAACATTGGCTAATGTGATCGCCGTCATAGCCCCCGGAACGGACGCTCTGCCACATCGACGAACGGTGGTGTCCGCACTAATTCAGTAACATAGCGGGAGTATCATGATGTCGACGGTGTCGAAGACGGTGGGCCGGTTGGCGTGCGTTGTTGCCCTGCTGCTGCTCGCCGGAGCGCTGTTTTCAGGGGCGATGGCCGAGGCGCAGGTTCGCCTGCCGCGGGTCAGCGGCGCATGGGTTCGGCTGGCAGCGATACCCGGCCGCCCGGCGGCAGGCTACTTCACGATTACTGGCGGCAGTACCGATGACAAGCTGGTCTCGGTGAGCTCGCCTGCGACGTCGCGGATCGAGCTCCACGACTCGACGATGGCGAACGGCATGACGAGCATGGCCACCGAGACGAGTGTCGCGGTGCCGGCTCGGGCGACGCTGGCGTTTGCGCCGCGCGGCCGTCACGCGATGCTGTATGACCCGCATGCCGTCGGCGGTA
>JAYTHJ010000191.1:0-4153 GCA_043732725.1 Sphingomonadaceae bacterium
CCGCGTTTCCCACAGCGGCTTGCCGGTTTCGCGCGAGATCAGCCGCGCGAAGTCTTCGGCACGGTCGCGCACGACGGCTTGAAAGCCGCGCGCAAAGCCGATGCGGTCGTCTAGAGGCGTTCGCGCCCACCGCGGAAATGCCGCCCGCGCGGCCCCGACCGCGGCGTCGACATCGTCAGCGGGACCGGCCCAGATCGTCTCGCCGGTGCAGGGGTCGGTCGAGATCAGATCAGTATCCGACATAGCGCACCTCGTCGCCGATACCGACTTGGCGAGCTCCGGCTTCGCTGCGCGGCAGCATCAGTCCGCCCTCGGGGGCAACCCCCGCGTGGCCCTTCCACGCGCGGAAGCCGGACAGATGCCCGCTGGCAAGCAGCGCGCGCGGCAGCCCGACGCTGGTTGCGGCGAACTCGGCGACCGACGCGGCGCGGCTGTCGGCGACGGTCCGCATCAGGTCGGTACGGACCGTCATCGTCGGACCGCCGTCGAAGATGTCGACATAGCCGTCGAACGCGAAGCCTTCAGCTTCGAGCATGCGCATCGCGTGGACGCCGTGCGCATGCGGCTGGCCGATGACCGCGCGGGCGCTGTCGGCGAGCAGCGCGACGTAGATCGGGTGCTTGGGCATCAGGTCGGCGATGAACTGGTTGCCGTGGACGCTGTTGAACTGGTCGGCCTCGCGGAAGCCCAGCCCGAAAAAGCGCGCGCCGAGCCCATCCCAGAATGGAGAGTCGCCGTCGTCGGTCATGACGCCGCGAAGTTCGGCGAGCAGCCGCTCGCTGAACCGGGCGCGGTGCGACGCGATGAATAGATAACGGCTTCGCGCCAGCAAGCGGCCGAGGCCTTCGGCGCGCAGGTCGGGGTGGAGGAACAACCCGCCGACCTCGCTCGCGCCGTCGTGATCGGTGACGAGATTGAGCAGCTGCATCGAGAAGGTTTTGCCGAGCGCGCGCGAGTGTTGCGAGACATTGCTCAGCTTGTAGCTATAAAACGGGAAGCCAACGCCGACGCGGCTGAAGATCACTGAGGTGCCGCCGATACGTCCGGTATCGGCTTGTTCGAGCACCAGCATGTACATCTCGTCGGCGGGCGCGTCCTCGGCGCGGTCGAAATCGGCATCAGATTTCGCCAACCGCGCGGCGAGCGCGCCGCGATGCTGCGGCAGGTTAGTCAGCCCGCCGCCACCCATCATCGCGAAGTCATACAACGCATCGACATCGCTCCCGCGCGCCGGGCGAACGTGCCAGCTCACGCCAGAGGTTCCAGCTGCGGGACACGCGCTTCGCTCGATGACGCAACACGCGTCCAGCCGGATTGCGCAACGCGCATCAGCAGCAGCGCGGCGAGCTGCGCGCGCTCGACAAGGCTGTCGATGAGCAGAAACTCGTCGGCCGAGTGGATCGCGCTGCCACGCGGTCCGAGCGTGTCGACCACCGCGAGCCCGGCCGCGGCGAGATTGTTGCCGTCGCAGACGCCGCCGGTATCGCGCCAGTCGAGGTTTAACCCGAGCGCCGCGCCGCAGTCGCGGATCAGCGCGAACAGCCGCAGCTGATTGGCGTCGAGCGGCTTCGGCGGACGCGCGAAGCTCCCGTCGAGCGTGATCCGCACCTCGTGCGCCGCGGCGACTTCGGCGATCAGCGCCGCAATTTTTGCTTGCGCCCACGCCTGATCGTCGAGGTTGGCAGGGCGGACATTGAAGCGCAACACCGCCATATCGGGGACGATGTTGTTCGGACCGCCGCCATCGAGCTTGGCGGGATTGCAGCTGATGCCCGGACGCTCGGCAGGCAGCCGCGCCAACCGCAGCGCGAGGTCGGCGGCGGCAACGACGGCGTTGCGCCCGTGCTCGGGATCGCGTCCGGCGTGCGCCGCGCGGCCGTGCACCACCGCGGCAAAGTTGCCGCTGCCCTTGCGCGCCCCTGCCAGCGTGCCGTCGGGTAGCGCCGGCTCGAACGTCAGCCCGAGGTGACAGCGTTTTGCGGCATCGGCGAGCAGCGCCGCCGATCCGAGCGACGAGACCTCCTCGTCGCTGTTGATGACGATCTCGTAACCGATACGCGAAGCAAACGGCGACGCTTCGAGCGCGGTCAGCGCTGCCAGCATGACCGCAAGGCCGCCCTTCATGTCGGCAGTGCCGGGCCCGTTGAGTGTCGTCGTATCGAGCCAGCGGCAGTGCTGGAACGGGTGATCGGCGGCGAACACGGTGTCCATATGGCCGGTCAGCAGCACCTGAACCAGCGCGTCCGGGCGCTGAACCAAATGAAAATTGCGGCCATGCGCTAGCCGCTGCGGCTCGCCGGACGCGTCGATCGCGATGACCGCTGTTGGCTCGTGCAGCGCGATAGTGCCGCCGAGCGGGACGAAGGCGGCGATCAGCATCTCCGCTATGCGCGCCAGTCCGGCCAGATTGCCACTGCCCGAGTTTACCGCCGCCCACGCTTCGACCTGCGCCAGCATCGGTGCTTGGCTGATCGTTAGCAGGGCGGCAGCTTCGGTGGGCGTCGTCGGCATACCCGCGTTCTAGCCGAGCGGTGACCTAACCGCCACCCGCAACGCGCCGGTCTTCACGCTTGCGCCGAGCTCGACGCACTGCCGCTTCCATGCAAGTCGGGCGGCACCGCCTCGTTCGCCAGCAGCGCGACCGCCTCGGCGAGCGGCAGCACGCGCTGGCCGCCACCGTCGCCGAGCGGGCGTAGCGCGACGGTGCGCTCCTCGGCCTCGCGGCGGCCGAGCACCAGCATATAGGGCACCTTGGTCAGGCTGTGCTCGCGGACCTTGTAGTTGATCTTCTCGTTGCGCAGGTCGGTCTCGGCGCGGATCCCCGCAGCCTTCAACGCCGCCAGCACGTCGCCCGCATAGTGGTCGGCATCCGACACGATCGTCGCGACGACAGCTTGGCGCGGCGCCAGCCAGAGCGGAAACTTACCGGCGTGGTGTTCGATCAGGATGCCGAGAAAGCGCTCATACGAGCCAAGAATGGCGCGGTGCAGCATCACCGGACGGTGACGTTCTCCATCTTCACCGACATAGCTCGCGTCGAGCCGTTCAGGCAAGACGTAATCGAGCTGGATCGTGCCGACCTGCCAAGTCCGCCCAATTGCGTCGGTCAAGTGGAACTCGAGCTTCGGCGAATAAAAGGCACCCTCGCCGGGCAGCTCCTGCCAACCATATTCGGAGCCCGCGCGTCCCGCCAGCCGGACTGCGTCGCGCAGATTGTCCTCAGCGCGATTCCACATCGCGTCAGTGCCGAAGCGCTTGTCTGGGCGCAGCGCAAGCTTGATCGCATAACCGGGGAAGCCGAGGTCCATATAGACCGCGTCGAGCAGGTCGCAGAACAGCCGGACCTCGTCGACGATCTGATCTTCGCGGCAAAAAATGTGCGCGTCGTCCTGCGTGAACTGGCGGACACGCATTAACCCATGCAGCGCGCCGTGCGGCTCGTTGCGGTGGCAGCAGCCGAACTCGGCCATGCGGATCGGCAAGTCACGGTAGCTCTTGATGCCCTGGCGAAAGATCAGCACGTGCGCCGGGCAATTCATCGGTTTGAGCGCCAGAAGCTCGCTCTTCCCGCTGAGGATCGGAGCGCCGTCGTCGACTCCGGGGATCTCGTCGGGCACGACAAACATATTCTCGCGGTATTTTCCCCAATGTCCCGACGCTTCCCACTGCTTCGCGGTCATCAGCTGCGGCGTCTTGACCTCGGCATAGCCCGCCGCGTCGAGACGGCGGCGCATATAAGCTTCGAGCGACCGCCACAGCAGATAGCCGTTCGGGTGCCAGAACACCGAACCCTGCGCTTCCTCCTGCAGGTGGAACAGGTCCATCTCGCGGCCGAGCTTGCGGTGGTCGCGCTTGGCGGCTTCCTCGACGCGCAGCAGATGCTCGTCGAGTTGCTTCTTGTTGAGCCAGCCAGTGCCGTAGATGCGGCTCAGCATGGCGTTGTTCTGATCGCCGCGCCAATACGCCCCCGACACGCGAGTCAGCTTAAAGGCATCGGACGCGAGCTTGCCGGTCGAGGCCAGATGCGGCCCACGGCACAGGTCGAGCCATGCCTCGGCGCCAGACCCAGCGCGATAGACCGTCAGCGGCTCGCCGTCGGGTAGTTCGGCGGCCCATTCGGCCTTGAAGCGTTCGCCCGCGGCGGCGAAATGCG
>JAYTHJ010000192.1:0-4132 GCA_043732725.1 Sphingomonadaceae bacterium
CTGCGAAAGCAGCGCATTAGTCCGGATACGCCTCTGCACCATGCAAAAGCATGGTCCTCCTTCCCGGAGGCGGGAGGATTACACGAGTTCCGACGAGAACCGCTGTTTGAGGACTTGACAATACAGCTGTTTTAGTAATTTTTTTGAGGTTATTCGTTAGTTCGCCTTGGACTTGGCGATCGCGTCGTTTGCCGTCATCGCCGCGCCGGCAGAGATTACGGTACAGTCTGGACGAAATCGACCCGGTCATCACAGTTGATTTAGTAATATTAGATACGCTCTAAGCCACTGACAACGAATAGACTTCAATGTTACGGTGGCTCGCCTTCCAAGTCGTCTACCAAGGCTCACGCAGTTACCAACGTCTGCAGTCAGCGAGGAGCGACGATGGTCGCATGTCACGCGCTCGCAATCGAAAAGTTCGGCGTCAGTTGTAGCGCCAGTGCCAGCGCCTTCAACCTTCTCGCCACAGCCTCGCCGTACAACGCCGTGTGCTCGGGCGGCAGCGTCAGGCGCAGCACGTCGCCCACTCGCTCGAGCTCGCTCGCCGCCAGCCCCCGCGCGGTCCCGCCGGTCAACCGCTGACCAAGCCGCAGGGCCAGCCCCCACTGGTGCGCCTGCGCCCGCGCGATCGGCCCGGCGAGCGCCGCCAGCATGTCTAGGGCTGGCGACGTGGGCGCGCCGCCGAAGCAGGCGTACAGCGCCGCTGCCAATGTCGCGCGCTCGGCGGCGGTCACCGCGACCCAGTTGCCGTGGAGCGCGATGTCGAGCCCGCGCTCGGCGCGGAAGTCGGGATGCGCCCGCCACGCGATGTCGCTGAGCAGGCACGTCGCCAGCCGCAGACGGCGCTGGCCGAGGCTCTCGCCGGGCGCGAACAACCGGTCCATCCACGCCATCAGCAGCTCGCCGTGTTCGGGGAAGCGGCCCTGCCGTGCGCCCTCGTCGCGCGCGCCTGCCAGCAGCGGGTCCTCGCGTTGTAGATCGAGCGGCAGCTGAGCATACAGCAGCCCCTCGCGCAGGCCGTAGGCGCTGGCGATGACGCAGCTGCTGCCGAGCCGCTTGACGACGCTGCGCAGCAGCAACGCCGCGCCGGGCAGCGACGGCACCCGCGAGCTTGAAATGTTCGGCACCGCCTTCAGTGTCGCCGGCTCCATCCGCGCCAGTGCCCTAACTAGCCAATCGGGATCGTCCGCCGCCATCGTGTATTGGTGGATAACCGGCAGCGGATAGTCACTCAGCTGCATGTGGAGCTGCGCCAGCGCGCGCCACGAGCCGCCGACCATGTAGAACGGTCTGCCCGCGCCCTTGCTCGCCCAGCCGACCTGATCGAGCGCGGTCTTGATGAACGGCCCGAGCGCCCGCGCGCTCCGCTTGCGCACGGCATCGAGCCGCAGCGCGCCGATCGGCAGCGAGATGCGCTCGTGGACCTCGCCGCCGCCGACCCGGATCAACTCGAGACTGCCGCCGCCGAGATCGCCGACGACGCCGTCGGCATCGGGGATGCCAGCGATCACCCCGAGCGCCGCGCCGCGCGCCTCGGCCTCGCCGCTGATCACCTCGATGGTAAGCCCGCAGCGCTCCTGCACGGCGGTCAGGAACACCTCCGCGTTACTTGCTTCGCGCACCGCCGCGGTCGCCACTGTACGCAGCGACTCGACGCCCATATCGTCTGCGAGCATTGCGAAGCGGCCGAGCGCCGTTAGCGCCAGTCGCATCGACGCGTTGCTCAGGCGGCCGTTGCTGGCGATGCCGCGGCCGAGCCCCGCCATGACCTTCTCGTTGAAGACCACCGCCGGCGTCCGCGTCAGCCCCTGATATACCACCAATCGCACCGAGTTCGAGCCGATGTCGATGATGCCTGCCAGCCCTTTACGCGCCGGCTCGAGCGCGGGCAGCAGGTCGAATTGCGGCAGCAAATTCGTCGCGGGCACAAGCGCTCCGGGTGGGCGTAACCAGTCCGGCAATAGCCGGACAAAGTCGTGGCGGCTAGGCCCGGTGATTTATGCCTCCGCTTCGTCGTCGAGGACCAGGTGCGGGACCGCCTCGGGATCCTTGAGCGCCGCGCCCCGCCCGGACAGCGACGGATTAGTCATGAAATAATGGTGTAGGTTGAAAACCGGACCCGACTTGTCCAATCGGTGATAGCTGCCGTTGGCGAGCAGTTGCCACGACTGCTGCGTATCCTTGAGATTGGCCAGCATGACCTGATCGAGCACCTGCGCGTGGACCGTCGGGTTCTCGATCGGCACCAGCACCTCGACGCGGCGATCGAGATTGCGCGGCATCCAGTCGGCCGACGAAATGAACAGCCTGGCCTGCGGCGACGGCAGCGCGTGGCCGTTGGCAAACGCGAAGATGCGGCTGTGTTCGAGAAAGCGCCCGATCACCGAGCGCACATGGATGCGCTCGGACAGCCCGGGGACGCCCGGACGCAAACAGCAGATGCCGCGGACGATCAGCTCGATGTCGACCCCAGCGGCGCTGGCCTCATAGAGCTTATCGATGATGCCGGTGTCGACGAGGCTGTTGAGCTTGGCCCAGATCTCCGCCGGGCGACCCGCTTCGGCGTTGGCGATCTCGGCGTCGATCAGCCCGTACAACATCGGCCGCATGGTCAGCGGCGACATACCTATCTTCTGCAGATCGGTCGGCTGGACGTAGCCGGTGATATAGTTGAGCACCTGCGCGGCATCGCGCGCCAGTATCGGATCGGCGGTAAAGAACGACAGATCGGTGTAGATGCGCGCTGTCACCGGATGATAGTTGCCGGTGCCGAAATGCACATAGGTGCGCATTTCGGGGCCTTCGCGGCGGACGACCATCGACAGCTTGGCGTGGGTCTTCCACTCCATGAAGCCGTAGACAACCTGCACCCCGGCGCGCTCCAATGCCGCCGCCCACATGAGGTTCTGCTCCTCGTCGAAGCGCGCCTTGAGTTCGACGACGGCGGTCACCGACTTGCCGGCTTCGGCGGCATCGATCAGCGCGCGGACGATGGGCGAGTTCTTGCCGGCGCGGTAGAGCGTCTGCTTGATCGCGATGACGTCGGGGTCGGCGGCGGCTTGACGCAGGAAGGCGAGGACGACCTCGAAGCTCTCGTATGGGTGGTGGACGACAAGATCCTTAGCTCGGATCGCGGCGAAGCAGTCGCCGCCATGTTCGCGGATGCGCTCGGGGAAGCGGGGCGAATACGGCTCGAACTTGAGGTCGGGGCGGTCCTCGTCGACGAGGATGCCGAGGTCGGCGATGCCCAATATTCCCGAGACCACGGTGACATCGCGGTCGTGGACATGGAGCGCGTCGCGAACCAACAGGTGCAGCCCCGGCGGCGTGGCCTGCTCGATCTTCAGGCGGATGACCTCGCCGCGCCGCCGCCGCTTGATCGCCGTCTGGTAGAAGCGGACGAGGTCCTCGGCCTCCTCCTCGACCTCGATGTCCGAGTCGCGGATGACCCGAAACGCCCCGTCGCCAAGCAGCACATAGCCGGGGAACAGCTGCCCGAAGAACAGCCGGATGGTGTTCTCCAGACTGATCAGGCGCGGCGTCCGCCCGGGCAGCCGGATGAACCGCGGCAGCATCGAAGGCAGCATCAGCAGCGCCCGCAGGATCTCGTCGTCCGAGCTGCGCCGCAGCTCAAGGACGAGGCTGAAGCCCTTGTTGGGAATGAACGGGAACGGATGCGCCGGATCAATCGCCTGCGGCGTCAGCACCGGGAAGATCTGCTCGAGGAAATGCCGTTCGAGCCAGACCTTGTCATCCGCCCTCAGGTCGACACTATGCAGCACGTGAAAGTCGGCCGCCCGCAGCTCGCGGCGCAGGTCGCCCCAGACGGTCTGCTGATACTCCATCAGGCGGTCGGCGGTCAGCGCGATCGCCGCCAGCTGCTCCGACGGCGTCGCGCCCTCGGGGCTGAGCGTCTCGATGCCCGCCTGCACCTGGCCGCGTAGGCCCGCGACGCGCACCATATAGAACTCGTCGAGGTTGTTCCCCGAGATCGACAGGAAGCGCAGCCGCTCGAGAAGCGGATGGCTGTGGTTGGTCGCCTCCTCGAGCACCCGCTCGTTGAACGCCAGCCACGACAGCTCGCGGTTGAAATACCGGTCGTGGCCGGTCAGCGCCGGGACCGGAGCCG
>JAYTHJ010000193.1:0-4125 GCA_043732725.1 Sphingomonadaceae bacterium
GCGGCTTCGTCTACCTCATCGCCATCGTCGACTGGTTCAGCCGGCGAGTGCTGAGCTGGCGGCTGTCGATCACGCTGGAAACGGATTTCTGCATCGAGGCGTTGGAGGAAGCGCTGACGCGGTTCGGAGCCCCGGAGATCTTCAATACCGACCAGGGCAGTCAGTTCACCAGCATGGCGTTCACCAGCATCCTGCACCGCGAGAAGGTCGCGATCAGCATGGACGGTCGCGGCGCCTGGCGGGACAATGTGTTCGTTGAACGCCTGTGGCGATCGGTCAAATACGAAGAGGTTTACCTGCGAGCCTACGGCTCGGTCAGCGACGCCCGCGCCTCGCTCGGCCGGTATATGACTTTCTACAATGGCCGACGCCCGCACTCGTCGCTTGACCGCAAGACGCCCGATCACGTCTACTTCAACCAACCGCTTCTCGCAGCGGCATGAAACTGGCAGGCGCTCCACTTAACAATCGCGCGGGGCTGTGCAGATAAACCGAGCCACCTCTAAGATGAGCGAGCCGGGCACACCGGACGGCGGTAGATACCGGTCGTCCGTACACCAGTGTAGAAGCGCCCATCATAATCGCGTGTGCGGGAGAGAAGGGCGGCGTGGCAGGTGGCATCGTCGGCAAGCATGCACCTGGCTGTATCGCGGACTGCGGCGGTAATCTTGCGGTTTCGGACTTGGTTGCCCGGATTTTACCGACCGGAACTACCGTCGCTTCTCCTGCACCCGCAAGCTGCTGCCATCAGGCAGGCGCACTAACACGTGGTCACTGAAGCGGTTTATGACTGGAGCCTCGACATCACGGCTCGTGACCGAGCCGGTGCGGTAATCGGTCTCGCGGAACGCTACGGTTCGGAAATCGCGCGCTCGGAATGCAAGTTCCTCGGCAGATGCAGGTGCTGTCGCGCTGGCGGAATGGCTGGCGGCGAGTGGCGCGGTGTCGGTCATGCCGGGGCCCTCGGACAAGGTAAGCCCGGGACGGCGAACCGCCCCGGGACAGGATCAGCGGCGAAAAAAGCGGCGCTGGTTCATCGGCGGGTTTACCGTCTTCTCGCGAAAGACGATGCGGCCCTTATCGAGATCATATGGGGTCATTTCGACGTGGACGCGGTCACCGACTATCGAGCGGATACGATTTTTGCGCATCTTGCCCGCCGTGTAGGCAATGATCTCGTGCTCGTTCTCGAGCTTGACCCGAAATCGGCCATCGGGAAGGATTTCCGCGATGGTGCCTTCGACCTTCAGCGCTTCTTCTTTTGCCATATAGGCTTAGACCATCTGCAGATTAACGGCCGAGCTGCGGCCCTGACGATCGTTCTCGACGTCGAAGCTGACCTTCTGGCCTTCGTTGAGGCCGTTCAGGCCCGAACGCTCGACCGCCGAAACGTGGACAAAAACGTCCTTCGAGGCGCCGTCGGGAGCGATGAAGCCGTAACCCTTGGCGCTATTGAAAAATTTGACGGTACCTATCGCCATTTAGAAAGTCCTTAGCTAGTCGTTCAGGTCCGCGCGCGAATTTGCACGCGAACACCTGGGCAGCGAGTGACGAAAGAGAGGCGAAAGCGCCGCGATCCGTAGCTAGCAACTTCGGCTGCGAGCGGAATACACGTGACGCGAGAAAAACGCAAGACGGGGGTTAATGGCGGCGGCCATAATAGCGCCTCTTCCCTTCTGTGATGCTCCCCCTCTGCACTCGGGGAGGTGGTCGGCGGGAGGGAGCGAAAAGCCGAACTCTTCGCTAAGCGAGACTCACCCTGCGCTCCCCGGTCCCCCAGTTCGAGTTGAAGGGGGAAGAAGTAAGGTGGGAGCAATAAGGAGTGGGCGCAGTCAATGGAGCCATCATGACCGAAATTTATAAGCTGCTCCGCCCCGACGACTATCGGCAGTTCCTTGCCAACGGTTGCTATGTCGGTTCGGCCGACGACCGGCGCGATCGCTTCATCCATTTGTCAGCCGCCAACCAGTGGGAAGCGACCCGCGCCAAATGGTTCGCCGATGCGCCGGAGCTATGGCTGGTCGGGGTCGACGTCGCGATGCTCGGCATCGACCTGCGGTGGGAGGTATCGCGTGACGGCGCACGTTTCCCGCATCTCTACCGCGCTTTACTCGCTGCCGACGTGACGAGCGCGCGGGAGTTGTTCAGGGCGGCTTAAGCCACCATCTGCAACCAGCAGTGGGTATCTAGGAACTTTATGAACTTGGCACGATCGATCCGAACCGCAGCACTCGTTGCGGGTAGCGCGCTCGCCGGTTTGGGCGTCGCTCTCGTCATCGAGGCCGGCACGGCGCACGGGCCAGTGGCGGCCGAGGTCGTCGCGCCGCCGGTTGCCGTCGCGCTCGATCGCAACGTTCCGGCCAGCACCGGGCAACTTCAGCTGTCGTTTGCGCCGGTCGCCAAACGGGCCAGCCCGGCGGTCGTCAACGTGTATTCGGCGCGAGTCAACCGGACCCGTGCGACGATGATGGAAGACCCGTTTTTCGGGCAGTTCTTCGGCGGCGGCGCTCCGCAGCCGCGTGTCGAGCAGTCGCTCGGCTCGGGCGTCATCGTCCAGTCGAACGGGCTTATCGTCACCAACAACCACGTCGTCGCCAATGCCGACGAAATCCTCGTCGGGCTCGCCGATCGCCGGGAATTCCGCGCGCGAGTGGTCTTCGCCGACGCGCGCAGCGACCTCGCGCTGCTGCAGATCGACACCAGAGGCGTCCGACTGCCAACGATTCCGCTCGGCGATTCGGACCGCGCCGAGGTAGGGGACGTCGTGCTGGCGATCGGCAACCCGTTCGGTGTCGGACAGACGGTGACGCACGGCATCGTCTCGGCGACCGCGCGTACCGGCGTCGGCGTGTCGGACTATCAATTTTTCCTGCAGACCGACGCGGCGATCAATCCGGGCAACTCGGGCGGCGCGCTGCTCAATCTGCGCGGCGAGCTGGTCGGCATCAATACCGCGATCTATACGCGCGGCGGCGGCTCGAACGGTATCGGTTTTGCCATCCCGGCGAACATGGTGCGGGTTTTCCTCAACGCCGCGGGAGCCGGTAAGCTGGTTACTGGGTGGATCGGGGCTGAGGGCGAGACGGTCACCGCCGATAGCGCACGGCTGGCGGGCCGCGACCGGCCGGGCGGCGTGCTGGTCACTGCCGTTACGCCGGGCTCGCCCGCCGCCACCGCCGGCGTCCGGGTAGGCGACATTATGCTGGCCGTCGACGGCAAGGACATCGCCGACCCGGGAATGCTGCGCTACCGTATTGCGACGCAGGGCGTCGGCACGCGCCTGACCGCGACACTCCTGCGCGCTGGGCGGCTCGAGACGGTGGCAATGACGCTCGCCAAGCCGCCCGAAATGCCGCTCCGCGCGCTCACGCGGATTAGCGGCGACAATCTGCTGACCGGGGTTACCGTTGGCAATCTATCGCCCGCGCTGGCACAAGAGCTCGGGGCCGGGTTGCCCGAACGCGGTGTCGTTGTCACCGCGATCGCCGCCGGTGCCCCCGCCGCGCAGCTTGGCCTGCTGCAGGTCGGTGATCTCATCGAGGCGGTCAACGGCAACGCGGTGCACAGTGCCGCCGAGGTTGGCGGCGCTGTGCGCGGCGGCGCGCCGAGCGTGCGCTTCAACCGCGGCGGCCAGCGGGCAGAGTGTGGCGTCGCAGCGGGCAGCCAGGTCGTTTGCCGAAGCTAAGGTGAATTTTTGTCACCTGAGCTCATATATCAGCATTAACCGCTGCCCCAGCGCAGGCTGGGATGTTGAGTCATACCAACTCTCACTGACGTTCACCCATGCGCCCACTAGCGCAGTCCGATAGACATGATGCGCCATGGCTGATCAGTGAGTCGGTTCCAGGCGAAGCGGCAATGGTCGAGGATGTCGTCGTAGGATTTGAAGACGCGGTTCGACAGCCAGTTGTGGAGCGTGAACTGCCAGACGTTCTCGACCGGGTTGTGCAGCCCGTGGCGCGCGGCGGTGGCGGCGAGCCAAGCGAAGTGCGGGTTAGGATCTTGGTCCGCGGGCGGAATGCACATCAGTCCCGTCACGGCTGGGCCGAGGCGCTGCTGGCACAAGTCGATGAACGCGTCCGCCTCTGCCCGGATCACGCCGGCCTTTTGCGGCTCGTCACCTAC
>JAYTHJ010000194.1:0-4122 GCA_043732725.1 Sphingomonadaceae bacterium
GAAGAAATGCGGACCGCCGCTGCAGCCGTTCTGGCTGGCGTTAGGATAATGGGCGTGGCCTGTTTGCTTGCTCCTATACTTCCTGCTGCTGCGACATCCGCGGCTGATACGGGCGCGATCAGTATCGACCGGCTAGTTGACGACGTTGTCGCCAATAATGCCGAGCGACAGTTCTACGAGCGCGAACTGGCGGCGGCGCGGGGTGGCCGAATGGCGGCGGGGCGGTTGGCGGATCCCGAGATGATCGTCGAATTCGGCGAGAAGACGACGACGGGGGCAAGCCCGGTCGTGGGCGGCGGTGGACGCACCTTGGGCCCCGGTCCGGCGTATCAGATCTCGATCGTCCAGCCGCTCGAGTTCAATGGGCGGATTGCGCTGCGCCGCGCCATTGCCGACCGCCAGATCGATCTCGCGATGCTTGGCTACCAGCAATATACGCTGACGCTAGGCGCGCGGGCGCGGACACTGGCGTACGGCCTGTTCACTGCCTCTGCCAAGGTCAATGCCGCGAGTGCGGTCGCAGCGCGGATCGAGGGCGTCGCGCGGGTGACGGTACAGCGTGACATTGCCGGTCCGTCGCCGCTGATCGCTGCGCGTATCCTCGAAGCGGGGGCACTGACCGCACGCCGTCAGGCGGAGCTGGCGACGCAGGAGTATAATTCGGCGCTGTACGAGCTTAACCAGCTTCGCGGCACGCCGTTCGCCGCGCACGTCCGGCTGATCGCGCCGCCGATGGCACTGCCGCCGCTGCCGGCGCAGGCGGTCCTCGTCGAGCAGGCGCGGAGCCGCAATTTCGAGATCCGCAGTCTCGAGACCGAACTCGACCAGCAAGGGCTTAGGGTATCGCTGGCACGCCGGTCGCGCGTTGGTCTGGTCAGCGTTGGGCCGTATTACCGGCAGGAGCACGCCGGGACCACCGACCATTTTGCCGGCATCCACGTCACGGCGCCGCTGCCGCTGTGGAATCGGCAGGCGGGCGACCTAGCGATCGAGCAGGGCCGCGTCGCGCAAGCCGAGGCGGCGCTGTTCGTGCAAGTCCGCGCTACCGAACGCATGCTGTTCGACGAGGCGTCGATCTACCGGGCGCGGACGGCGACGCTCGCCCGGCTGCCAACCGGCAGCGTGCGGCGTTTTGAGGAGATGGCCGAGCTTGCCGATCGCAGCTATCGCCTCGGCGCTGTGACCGCGACGATCTATCTCGATGCGCAGCGCCAATATCTCGAAGCCTCGACAGCAGTGCTCGATACACGGCGCGAGGCGCTGGCGGCGGGGCTTCAGGTTGACGTCTTGACCGGCAACGCGGCGGGAGAACCGCGGTGATCGGCGCGCTGGTCGGATGGGCGACGCGGCAGCGCGGCGTTGTACTGCTGCTGACCGTGCTGCTGCTGACGGCGGGCGGCTATGCGCTATATACGCTGCCGATGGAAGCGGTGCCCGACATCACCGGCGTGCAGGTCCAGATCAATACTCCGGTCAGCGCGATCGCGCCGCAGGCGATCGAGCAGCGTGTCACCATTCCCATGGAACGCGAGATGATGGGCGTACCGGGCATGACGACAATGCGCTCGACAACCAAGTTTGGCCTGTCGCAGCTGACGCTGACGTTCAAGGACGGGACCGATGACGTCCGCGCGCGGACGTTGGTTTCGGAGCGGCTGCAACAGATGCGCGGGATGCTGCCGCCCGGCACCCAGCCGATGCTCGCGCCAATCTCGCCGGGGCTCGGCGAAATTTTTTATTATACGCTCGATTGGGTGCCAGGCGCGAGGGGCCGTCCGGCCGACCCACAAGAGGCGCTGATGGCGCTTTATGAAACGCAGGAATACGACGTCAAGCTCGCGCTCCGCGCAGTCAAGGGCGTGGCGCAAATCAATAGTAACGGCGGGCTGGAGGCGGAGTATCTTATTCAGCCGCGGCCCGACCGGCTGGCGGCGGCCGGCATGACCTTCTCCGAACTCGCCGACATTATCGGCCAGAGCGTCGAGGATACCGGCGGCGGCGCGATCACGCGCGGATCGGAGCGGCTAACGATCCGCACGACCGGCAAGGTAACCTCGGTCGCCGACATCGCCAAGCTGCCGGTCAAGTTTGCCGCCGGCGTCCGGCCGTTAACCGTCGGCGACCTCGCCATCGTCGATCTCGGCTCGCGCATCCGGACCGGCGCGGCGACATCGGATGGGCATCAAGCGGTGTTGGGGACGGTTATGATGCTAGTTGGCGAGAACAGCCGTGACGTCGCCAATCGCGTCTCGGCGGCGCTGCCGGAAATCCGCAAGTCGCTGCCCGAAGGCATGCGACTGTCGGTCGAATATAGCCGCGCGACACTCGTCGACAAGACCATCGGCACGGTCAAGAAAAACCTGTCCGAAGGTGCGCTGCTGGTCTGCGTGGTGCTGCTAATCGTCCTCGGTAACTGGCGCGCAGCGTTGCTGGTTGTGGTCGTAATCCCGACCGCTTTCGTGTTCGCGATCGGCGGCATGCGGATCGGCGGCGTGTCGGGTAATCTCATGAGCCTCGGCGCGCTTGATTTCGGCATGATCGTCGACGGGGCGATCGTCATCGTCGAGAACTCACTGCGCCTGATGACGGGCAAGCGAGGCGAACTGAAGCGCGAGCTCGATTCCGAGGAGCGCCGCGTCGCAGTGATCGATGCCGCCGCGCAGATCGCCCGGCCGATGGTCTACGGGGTGGCGATCATCACGCTCATCTATGTTCCCGTGTTGTCGTTGACGGATGTCGAAGGCAAGACCTTCCACCCGATGGCGATCACGGTCATGCTGGCGCTGGTCGGCGCGCTATTTCTAGCGTTGACGCTGGTGCCGATGTTGACCGCGTGGTTCCTGAGGCCGTCGTGGAAGGTTGGCGAGCCTGACCGCGACAGCTGGATCATTCGGCAGGCCAGCAAGGTCTACGGGCCGTCGCTTGAATTCGCGCTGGCGCACACATGGCTGTTATCGGGTATCGCGGTGCTGCTGATGGCCGGCGCGGGCACGCTATTCTCGGGGCTTGGTGCCGAGTTCGTCCCCAAGCTCGACGAGGGCTCGATCGCCACCATGGTCTACAAGCCGGTCGGCATCAGTATCGATAAGTCGTTGGCGATGGAGATCGCGAGCGAGCGGACGATCATGCAGCGCTTTCCGATGATCACCAGCACCTTCTCGCGGATCGGCACCAGCGAGGTGGCGACCGATCCGATGCCGCCCAACGAGAACGACCTGTATATCTTCTATAAGCCCGAAGGCGATTGGTCGAAGGCGGAGGGCCAACCCAAGGACAAGGCGGCGCTCGTCAGCGAGATTCAGAAGGTGCTCAAGCGGCAAGTCCCCGGCCAGACGTTCGAGTTCTCGCAGCCGATCGAGACTCGCTTCAACGAGATGCTGCAGGGCACCCGCTCCGACGTGTCGCTGAAGATCTTCGGCCACGATTATGATGAGCTCGAAAAGCTCACGGCCCAGATCACCAAGCTGCTCAAGGGCATGAAGGGCGTCGGCGGCGTCGAACCGGAAAGCCATGGCAGGACGAACACCGTGGAAATCAACATCGATCCCGCCGCCCTCGCCCGTTACAGCCTGACGCTCAGCGCGGTAAACAGTGCCGTCTACACCGCGCTTGCGGGCAAGACGATCGGCGAGATCATCGAAGACGGCGGCCATCGTCACGCCGTCGTCGTGCGCATGACCGAACCCGAGCGTGCAAGCGACCGGGCGATCCTCGATCTGCCGATCCGCGTCGGTACCGACGGTCTGATCCCGCTCGGCCGCGTCGCGACGCTCAAGACGATCAAGACCGTCGATCCGATCCTGCGCGACGATTCCAATCGGCGCGCCGCACTGATGGTCAGTCTCGGCCAAAGCAGCGTCGAGAGCTTCGTCAAGGCCGCAGAGCAAAAGATCGCGAAAGAGATCAAAATGCCCAGCGGCTATCATGTCGAGTTTCAGGGTCAGTTCCGCAACCTCGAAACGGCGCGCGCGCGCTTGGCGATCGTCGTGCCGGCGGCGCTAGCGTTCATCTTTATATTGGTCTGCTTCGCGCTCGACGGCAGCTGGCGCCAGGCGATTATTGTCTTCTTCGGCATTCCCTTCGCCATCACCGGCGGCATATTCGCGCTGGCGCTGCGTGGGT
>JAYTHJ010000195.1:0-12892 GCA_043732725.1 Sphingomonadaceae bacterium
CTCGAGGATCGCCGGTTCGATCTCGTCGTCAGCATGTTCGGCGCAATGTTCGCGCCTTCGCCCGGCGACGTCGCGAAGGCGATGGTGCGCGTTACCCGCAAAGGCGGGCGGATCGTCATGGGAAACTGGATCCCCAACGATCCGACGCTCGTCGCGCAGATCCTGAAGATCAGCGCGGCGTATTCACCGGCACCACCACCCGGCTTCGTCAGCCCGATGCTATGGGGGAAAGCGGACGAGGTCGTCGCGCGCTTCGGGTCTGCCGGCATCGAAGCGAGCCATGTCACGTGCGAACGCGATATCTATAAGTTCGCGCATCCCGGTCCGCCGTCGGCACTGCTCGACGATTTCGTGCAATTTTACGGCCCGACGATGAACGCCGTCGAGGCGGCTGCAAGGGACGGCCGCGCCGATCAGCTGAAAACGGAATTGCTGGCGCTGTTTGAGCGGCAGAACAGCAGCGGCCGGGTCGACGTCACCGCGATATCGGCGGCATTCTTGCGGGTTACGGTACTGGTCGACTGAACGGCGGTTTAACCCTTTCAGCTCCGTTCTCTCTGATCGGAGCATACAATAACCCGCGCATTCCATCGCAGCTGTACACCTTCGATGAAACGCAATCGCGTGGTAACCTGTGCCGATTGTCCGCTGCCGCAATAATAGCTAGTTGTGGTACACCAACTTCGATAATCAACCGATTGAGCCGCATGACAGCCACCATCGCCCTCGCTGCCGATCACGCTGGCTTCGCGCTCAAGGCGCTGCTCGCCGACGAGCTGCGCGCACAGGGCTATGCCGTGCTCGACCTCGGCACCGATGATGCCGACCGGTCGGTCGATTATCCCGACTATGGCCGCGCTGTCGCTGAGGCGGTTGCTTCGGGTCGGGCCAGCCGCGGCGTTGCGGTATGCGGGTCGGGGATCGGCATGGACATCGCCGCCAATCGCAATCCGGCGGTGCGCGCGGCGCTGTGCACCAGCGGGCTGATGGCACGGCTGGCGCGCAGTCATAACGATGCCAATGTGCTGGTGCTCGGCAGCCGGATTATCGGCGTCGAGGTGGCGCGCGACTGCCTGCACGAATTTCTGACCACCAACTTCCTTGGCGGGCGTCATAGCGCGCGCGTCGACAAACTAAGCTTGCAGGAGGCCTTTGTATGAGCACCGCACCCGCCCGGATTCAGCCCGAACTGTCGAGCCAGCCCGACGGCTTCTTCAGCGACCGTCTCGCGACCGCCGATCGCGCCGTCGCCGACGCCGTAGCGCGCGAGCTGTTGCGTCAGCAGGAGCAGATCGAGCTGATCGCCAGCGAGAACATCGTCAGCCGCGCCGTGCTCGAAGCGCAAGGCTCGGTGTTCACCAACAAGTACGCCGAAGGCTACCCGGGCAAGCGCTATTATCAGGGCTGCGGTCCATCGGACGCAGTCGAGACGCTGGCGATCGACCGCGCCAAGGAACTGTTCGATTGCGCCTACGCCAACGTCCAGCCACATTCGGGGGCGCAGGCGAACGGCGCGGTGATGCTGGCGCTGACGATGCCCGGCGACACCATCCTCGGCATGAGCCTCGACGCGGGTGGGCACTTGACGCACGGCGCGGCGCCGTCGATGTCGGGCAAGTGGTTCAACGCGGTCCAGTACGGTGTGCGGCGCGACGACCAGCTGATCGATTATGACGAGGTCGAAGCGCTGGCGCATGAGCATAAGCCCAAGCTGATCATCGCGGGCGGTTCGGCGTATCCGCGGATCATCGACTTCGCGCGCTTCCGGGCGATCGCCGATGCGGTCGAGGCGTATTTCCTCGTCGACATGGCGCACTTTTCCGGGCTGGTCGCGGCGGGTATCCACCCGAGTCCGGTGCAGCACGCGCATGTGGTTACGACGACGACGCACAAGACGCTGCGTGGTCCGCGCGGCGGCATGATCCTGTCGAACGACGAAGCGCTCGGCAAGAAATTCAACTCGGCGGTGTTTCCCGGGCTGCAGGGCGGTCCGCTGATGCACGTCATCGCGGCGAAGGCGGTGGCATTCGGCGAAGCGCTCGAACCGGGGTTCAAGGACTATGCGCGCGCCGTCGTCGCAAACGCGCAAGTACTCGCCGCAAAGCTCGTCGAGCGCGGCTGCGCGGTGGTGGCCGGCGGTACCGACACGCACCTCGCGCTGATCGACCTGACACCCAAGGGGCTGACCGGCAAGGCGGCCGACGAAGCGCTCGAGCGCGCCGGCATTACTTGCAACAAGAACGCCGTGCCGTTCGATCCGTTGCCACCGGCCAAGACCAGCGGCATCCGCGTCGGTTCGCCGGCGGGGACAACGCGCGGCTTCGGGCTGGCCGAGTTCGCGGCGATCGGCGACATGATCGCCGACGTACTCGACGGGCTGGCAGCGCACGGGGCCGAGGGCAATACGGCGGTCGAAGCCGCGGTCAATGTCCGCGTCCGCGCTCTGTGCAAGCGTTTCCCGATCTACCCCGCCTGATCGCCTGAACCGCCGCGATGCACTGCCCGTTCTGCGCCAACGACGACAGCCAGGTGAAGGACAGCCGTCCGACCGAAGACGGCAGCGCCATCCGGCGGCGGCGGCAATGCCCGGCGTGCGGGGCACGTTTCACGACATTCGAGCGTATCCAGCTGCGCGAGCTGATCGTCGTCAAGAAGTCGGGCAAACGCGAGACCTTCGACCGCGACAAGCTGGCGCGTTCGGTTGGGATCGCCTGCCGCAAGCGCCCGCTCGAACCGGCGCGCATCGAGCGGCTGGTGACCGGTGTCGTGCGGCGACTCGAGTCGCTCGGCGACAGCGAGATCGAAGTCGGCCAGATCGGCGAAATGGTTATGGAAGGACTGCAGACGCTCGATCCGGTCGCTTATATTCGCTTCGCCAGCGTCTACCGCGACTTCCGCGAGGCGCGCGACTTCGAGAAGTTCGTCGGCGGGCTGAGCAACGGCATCGACGCGAGCGAGACCGCCGTGCGGCAGTTCGCCGACGAGCACGAGTGAGCGAGCCCAGCGCGGGCACGGCTGCCGCGATGTCCCCGCCGCCGGCGATCATCCTCGTCCGCCCGCAGCTCGGAGCCAACATCGGTGCCTGCGCGCGCGCCATGCTCAACTTCGGCATCGGCGATCTGCGGCTGGTTGCCCCGCGCGATGGCTGGCCGAACCCCGATGCTGGACCGAGCGCCAGCGGAGCCGATGACGTGCTGGCAGGAGCCCGCGTTTTTGACAGTGTCGCCGCCGCGGTCGCCGACCTGCACTTCGTCTATGCGACGACGCTGCGCAACCGCGCGCTGACTCGCCCGGTGCTGACGCCGCCGCAAGCCGCCGCCGATATCCGCGCCCGGCCGCTCGCCAGCGGCATCCTGTTCGGCCCCGAGCGCTCGGGGCTGGAGACCGACGACCTCGCGGTGGCGCATGCGGTACTGTCGATCCCGGTCAATCCCGATTTCGGCTCGCTCAACCTCGGGCAGGCGGTGTTGCTGGCGAGCTATGAGTGGTTCAAAGCGGCGGATCAAACGCCCGCTTCGGTGATGGTCAACTACGCCGGGCCCGCCGGGCATGCCGAACTCGAACGGCTGATCGTCGCGGTCGAAGCCGAGCTGGCCGCGGCCGAATACTTCAAGCGCGACGTGGCGGCGACCAATGCGCGGCGGACGCTGCGTAATCTGCTCACCCGCCCGGCGTTCAGCGCCGAGGAGGTGCGCACCCTGCGCGGCGTTTTCCGCACGCTGGCGCAGGGGCGGCGCGGGCGCAGCGAGCCGGGTACTCCGACCGGCGACTAGCAGGCCTCGATCACGCGACCTTTGACTGCGGGAGCGCGTCGACCTCGGGATCGCGCAGCGAGTAGCCGCGGCCCCAGACGGTCTCGATGCAGGTCGCGGCGTTGTCGCCGGCGGTCGCCAGCTTCTTGCGTAGCTTACAGATGAACACGTCGATGATCTTCAGCTCGGGCTCGTCACGGCCGCCATACAGATGCGTCAAGAACATCTCCTTGGTCAGCGTCATACCCTTGCGCAGCGACAGCAGCTCGAGGATCGCATACTCCTTGCCGGTCAGCGGCACCCGGTGCGTGTCGACCGACACCGTCCGCGCCGCGAGATCGATCGCCATCGACCCCGTTCGCACGATCGACTCGGCATGACCCTTCGAGCGCCGCACCAGCGCATGCAGCCGTGCCACCAGCTCGTCGCGTTGGAACGGCTTGGTGACGTAATCGTCGGCACCGAAGCCGAAGCCGCTGACCTTGGTAGAGACTTCGCTGTCGCCCGAGACGATCATCACCGGCGTCGTTACCCGCGCCAGCCGCAGCCGCCGCAGCACCTCATAGCCGTGGACATCGGGCAGATTGAGATCGAGCAAGATCGCATCGTAATCATAGACGCGCGCCAGTTCGATCGCGGCTTCACCCTCGGCGACGGTTTCGTGCTCGACCCCGATGCTGTTGAGCATCAGCGCCAGCGACCGCGCCATCAGCCGGTCATCTTCGATCAGCAAGACACGCATTATAAATTCCCGTCTTAGAATGTGTCCGCCAATGCAAGTCACATTAACCTTGATGAACACGGTTTCGGACGCAGCGTAAAGCTAAATCGATGGCGGCGGCGATAAACTATTGTAACGAAACACTTCGGTGCCATTATAGGAACGTTTCCCAAGCTGGTTTTCGAGGGTGTTTCGCGGATTACCGCCGTCCCCGGCCCTTGACGCCGTCGAACGCATCGCCAACTGGAAATGATGAGCGACGACAAACCCTTGCTGCCTGCGGCCGGATCGCGCGTCGTCGTTGCGATGTCGGGCGGCGTCGACTCGTCGGTGGTCGCCGCCTTGTGCGCCGAGGCCGGCTGCGAGACCATCGGCGTCACGCTCCAGCTCTACGACCACGGCGCGGCGACGGCGCGAACGGGCAGCTGCTGCGCCGGGGCCGATATCGCCGACGCCCGGCGTGTCGCTGCCAAGCTTGGCATCGCGCACTATGTGCTCGACTATGAGACCGCCTTCCGCAGCGCCGTCATCGACGACTTCGCCGACAGCTATCTCGCCGGGCGGACACCGGTGCCGTGCATCCGCTGCAACCAGACCGTCAAGTTCCGCGACCTGCTCGAGGTCGCGCGCGACCTCGGCGCCGATTGTCTCGCCACTGGCCATTACGTGCGGCGTGTCGAGGGGGGGCGCGGGGTCGAGCTGCATCGTGGCATCGATCCCGCCAAGGATCAGAGCTATTTCCTCTACGCGACGACGGCGGCGCAGCTCGACTACCTGCGGTTCCCGCTCGGCGGCATGACCAAGCGCGGCGTCCGCGACCACGCGCTGCGGCTCGGGCTGAGCGTCGCCGCTAAGCCCGACAGCCAGGACATCTGCTTCGTCCCCGGGCAAGATTACGCCGCCGTCGTCCGCCGTCTGCGCCCTGAGGCCGATACGCCGGGCGACATCGTCGATATAAGCGGCGCGGTGCTGGGGCGGCACAGCGGACTGATCGGCTTCACCGTCGGCCAGCGCCGCGGTATCGACCTCGGCGGGCTCAGCGAGCCTTATTACGTCGTCCGGATCGAGCCCGCGGCGCGGCGCGTCGTCGTCGGTCCGCGCCGCGCGCTGGCGGTCGCAGCGCTCGATCTGAGCGACCTGAACTGGCTGAGCGATAGCCCGTCGCCCGCCGACGGCGAGGCGGTCGAGGTCAAGGTGCGATCGATGGCAGTCGCGGTCCCGGGGCGATTGCACGGCGACTGGCTATCGTTCGACGCCCCCGAATACGGTGTCTCCCCGGGACAGGCCGCGGTCCTGTACCGGGGCTCGCGCGTACTCGGTGGCGGGACAATCGAGCGAACGACCGCAGCGGCGATGGCGGCTTAGGGACCAATTCCCGCCCCCGGCCCTCCCACTTGCAAAAGGGGGCCAAGGGAGGGCCGCCACCGTCAATCGATTGACATAGCGCCAATCTATTGACGCTTCAGCGTCGGTCTATTGACGATCCAGCCCACTCTCCCTTCGCAAACGACATCGCCAACGCTTGGCACGGCCCTTGCTGTGTACCCGATACGTCACCGGGGGCACCGAGCGCATGAATGCTACTCCAGTCTGGATTTCCGAAGCGGCGCGATCGCTGCATCCGCGCCTGAGTGAAGCTTTACGGCAATCGGGCGTGGAACTGCAGCAGTCCGCCAGCCTCGACGCTACCGCCCTTGTCAGCGCTGGCGAGCCCGTCGCGGCGGCGCGCTTCGTCCGGCTCGGGCGGACCGGCGTTCCGGCGCTGTCGGCGAGCCCCGAACCCGGCTGCTGCGGCGCGCTGAGTTTCGACGGCGACGACCGCGACTTCGCCGCCGCGCTGATCGCCGCGATGGCGTGCGGCAATGGCCCGGTGGCCGCCGCCCCGGCCTCGCAGGCACTGCTCCACCTTGTCACCCGCGTCGCCGCGCGCGACGTCAGCGTGCTGATCACCGGCGGGACCGGGACCGGCAAGGAGGTCCTCGCCAACTACATCCACCAGCGCTCGCCGCGTTGCGGTGCCGGCTTCGTCGCGGTCAACTGCGCAGCGCTGCCCGAGGCGATGCTCGAGGCGCTGCTGTTCGGGCACGAGCGTGGCGCGTTCACCGGCGCCTCGGCGAGCGCCAAGGGGCTGTTCCGCGCCGCCGATGGCGGCACGCTGCTGCTCGACGAGGTCACCGAACTGCCGCTGCCGCTACAGGCGAAGCTGCTGCGCGTCCTGCAGGAACAGGAGGTGCTGCCGATCGGTGCGACGGTGGCGCAAAAGATCGACGTGCGCGTCATCGCGTGCAGCAACCGCAACCTCGCCTCCGAAGTCGCTGCCGGGCGATTCCGCGCCGATCTGTTCTATCGCCTCGCGGTGTTCCCGCTGACCATAACGCCGTTGGCAACCCGGCCTGCCGATATCGTGCCGATCGCGGCGGCACTGTGGCGGCAGGGCAATCTTGCGCTGTGGCCGACCGCGGCGGCGCTGCGCAAGCTGGCGGCGCATCACTGGCCGGGCAACGTCCGCGAACTCGGCAATGTCTTGCAGCGCGCCGGCGTCTATGCATTGGGGCCGCGGATCGAAGCGGGCGATATCGTATTCGACGCTGACGCACCCGCCGAAATCCTGCTGCAGCCGGCATCGCTGACCGCCGCCGCCTACGGCGGCGTCAGCACATCCGCCTCGCTCGGCGGGATCGTCCGCGAACATGAATTCGCCGCGATCCGCTCGGCGCTGGCAGATTGCTCGGGCCGCCGCCTCGATACCGCGCGCCGCCTCGGCATCAGTGAACGCACGCTGCGTTATAAGATGGTCGCCATGAGCGGCGGCCTCGCCGTCAGCGCCGCCGCGCCAGCCGCAGCGGCACAAGCCGCGATGACCATGCAATGATGCCGCCGATCATCTCGCTCGATACCCAGAGCGTGCTCGCGCTGCGCACGCAGATCCTCGGGCGCAATGCCGCGCTGGCCCCACCGGCACAGCCAGCGGCGACCGGCTTCAGCGGCGCGATCACCGCGGCGCTGCAGTCGGTCAACGGCATGCAAACCGCGGCGGGCGATGCCGCGGGGGCTTTCGAGCGCGGCGACACCAGTTCGATCGCGCAGGTCATGCTGACCCGCCAGAAAGCCTCGATCGCCTTCGAAGCGACGCTGCAGGTCCGCAACAAGCTGTTGTCGGCGTACAAAGATATCATGAGCATGCCGGTATGACGGCATGAACGAGCTGGCCGTCACCGGCGCTGCGAACGACAGCGTCGGGCCATTTGCCGGCATGCGCCTGCGGGGCACTCGGCTGATCGCACAGCCTGCCGTGCGGCGCGCCTTGCCGGCGCTGCTGATGCTGCTGGCGGTGGCGGCGGCGGGGACGCTGTGGCTGGTGCTGCGCGCGCCTGAATACCGCGTCGTCCTGCCGGCGCTGGCCGATACCGACAAGGCAGCGGTGCTGGCCGCGCTCAAAACCGGTTCAATTCAGGCGCAGGTCGACCCTGCCACCGGCGCGGTCGAGGTCGCCGCGAACGAGGTCGCCGCGGCGCGCATCTTGCTCGCGGGCCAGGGCCTGCCGAAGGCGGCGGCGTCGGGTTACGACTTGCTTGGCACGATGCCGCTCGGGACCAGCCGCGCGGTCGAGACGGCGCGGCTCAAGCAAGCGCAGGAAACCGAACTTGCCGCCAGCATCATGGCGATCGACGGCGTGGAGAACGCTTCGGTCCATCTCGCCACCGGCGAGGTTTCGGTGTTTATTCGCGACCATGCCGCACCGAGCGCGGCGGTGTTCGTCAAACTGGCGAACGGGCGCGTGCTGAGCGACGCGCAAGTCCGCGCCATCGGGCACCTCGTCGCCTCGTCGATCGCCGGACTGGCAACCGATCAGGTCAGCATCGTCGACCAAAGCGGGCGGCTGCTGTCCGGCGATCCGGCGAGCGGCCTGCTCGGCGAAGGCATGCGCCAGCTCGCCTATCAGGCGCGGGTCGAGACACAATACCGCCAGCGCGTGCTGGCGCTGCTGACGCCGATGCTCGGCGAGGGCAACTTCTCCGCCGAAGTCTCCGCCGACCTCGACTTCAGTGAGAACGCCGTCACCCACGAAAGCTACGACAAGGACGGCGTCATCCGCAGCGAACAGGGCAGTAGCGCTACCGAGGCCGCGCTGCCACCGGCGCGCGGCATCCCCGGCGCGCTGTCGAATACCGTCCCGCCCGCCGCCCAAGTCGGCACGGCAGCGGCAGCGCCGGCAAGCGTCGCCGCCCCGGCGACGGGTCCGAAGAACGACAGCTTCGCGCGCAGCTTCGAAGTCGGCAAGGCGGTATCGGTGACCCGCGGCGCGGTCGGCCAATTGCGGCGGTTGTCGGTCGCCGTGGTCGTCCGCGATACGGCGCTCGGCGCGCCGAAGGGCCAACCCGCACAACTTGCGGCACTGACCGGACTTGTCCGCAGCGCCGTCGGCTTCGATGCCCGCCGAGGGGATAATGTCACGATCGCCGGGCGGCCGTTCGCGCCGGCCTCAGCGGACGCGGGCGCGAAGTGGTACGAGCAGCCGTCGCTGCGCAGCGGCGGCGAAGCGCTGGTCGCGCTGGTCGGACTGGCGGTGCTGGTGCTCGGTATCGTCCGGCCGCTAATCAAGCGGTTGCCCGCGCCGCTACCGGCGGCGCTGCTGACCGATCAGCGTGAAGCGCTCAACCCAAGCGATCTGACGATCGACTACACCGACAAGCTCGCCGCGACCAAGCGGCTGGTCGCCGCCGATACCGCGCGCGCCTCGGTCGTCATGCGCCAAATGATCCGGGTCGACGCGGCATGACCGCCGGGCTCCCGGCATGATCCAGCTGCCGCTCACCGGCGCCCAGAAATGCGCCGTATTGCTGCTGCTGCTCGACGAGCCGGCCGCCGCCGAGCTGCTGCAGCAGCTCGCCTCGGCGGAGGTTCGCGCCGTCGGGCACGCGATGCTGTCGGTCGCAGAAATCCAGCCGCACGCCATCGACACGGTGCTCGACGACTTCCTGCTGGCAAGCACCGCCACCGCCGCGCTCGGCCACGGCGGCGCGCAGGTGCGGTCGGTGCTGCACCGCGCGCTCGGGCGATCGCGCGCCGACGGCGTGCTCGGCGAGCTTGGACCGCCGGTCGCGCCGCGGCCTTTCGCCGGGCTCGACTGGGTTCAGCCCGAGGCGCTCGCCGATGCCTTGGCGCGCGAGCATCCGCAGGCAGCAGCGGTGGTGATGGCGCATCTGACGCCCGAGGTCGCGGCCGCCGTGCTGGCGCTGCTGCCCGAGGTGCTGCAGCCCGACATTCTGTACCGGCTGGCCCGGCTCGGCCCGGTCGGCAGCGATGTCATCGCCGAGCTCGAGGCGGCGCTCGAAGTGCAGCTCGCCGACGCCCCCGTCCGCCCGGCCAGTACCACCAACGCCGGTCCGGACTTTACCGCGAAGCTGCTCAATCTCTCGGCGGACCAGACGCGCCTGCTGGCGGCGCTGCGCGATCTCGACCCCGAATTGACCAGCGCCATTGCCGACAATCTGTTCCGCTTCGAGGATATCCTGCGGCTCGACAGCCGCGCAGTCCAGGCGCTGATCCGCGAACTCGATCCCGAGCTGCTGGCGGTGGCGCTCAAAGGCGCGAGCCCGGCGCTGCGGGATCATATCTTCGCAGCGATGTCGGCGCGCGCCGCGTCGCAGATTCAGGACGACCTCGCCGCCCGCGCCCCACTCAAGCTGAGCGAGGTGCACGCCGCGCAGGCCGAGGTGGCGCGCGCCGTCCGCGCGCTTGCCGAAGCCGGGACGATCATGCTGCCGGGGCGCGGCGGCTATGTATAGCGTCGAGTATCGGACCGGGCTCGGCACATTGTATGCCGCGATGCTGCCGCCAGAACGCGCCGTCGCGGTGGCCGATCCGGTGGTGGATGCCACCACCGCGATCGCCGCAGCCTATGCCGACGGCGTGGCGGCAGGCGAGGCCACTGCCTCGGCGGCGCTGGCCGACGAGCGCGCACTGCTCGACGGCCTGCGTAGCGCTGTCACGGCCGCGCTGACCATCGACACCGAGGCGCTGCGTCCGGCGTTCGCGACGCTGGTCACCGCGCTCGCCGAAGCGGTCGTCATGGCCGAACTTGCGTTATCGCCCGACATCGTCGCACGGCTGGTCGCGGCGGCGCTCGACAGCGTCGTCGTCGACGCGACAACTAGCGTCCGCCTGCATCCCGACGACGTCGCGGCCGCCGCCAGCTGCCCCGTGCCGGTCGTCGCCGCGCCCGAACTGGCGCGCGGCAGTATCGTGGTCGTCGGCGCAAACTTCGTCGTTGTCGACGGCCTCGCGGCCCGGCTCGCAGCGGCCACGGCGGCGCTGCGGTGAGCGCCAGCGCCGCACTTCGCAGCCTCGTCGACACGGCAGCGGAGCGCCCGCCCCTGCCCCGCTTTGGGCCGAGCCGCGGCGGACGGGTCGCCGCGTACGACGGCCTGCTCGTCGAGGCCGTCGGCATCGAGGCGGCGGTCGGAACCGTCTGCCGGATTGGCGCGGACGCCATCGCCGCCGAAGTCATCGGCTTCCGCGACGGCCGCGCGCTGTTGATGGGACTGGCCGCGCTCGGTCAGCTGATGCCCGGCGCGGCGGTGCTGCCGGTGGCGGGCGAGGCGCGCGCGCAGGTCGGCGCGGCGCTGCTCGGGCGCGTCATCGACGGTAGCGGCAAGCCGCTCGACGGCGGCCCGGCGATCGTCACGCCCGAGCACGCGCCGCTCGAAAGCCCCGTCGCCAACCCGCTCGGCAAGACCGGCGTCCGCACCGTGCTCGACGTCGGCGTCCGCACAATCAACGCGCTGCTGACGCTCGGCCGCGGGCAACGTGTTGGCATCATGGCGGGTTCAGGGGTCGGCAAGTCGATGCTGCTCGGCCAGATCGCGCGCGCCGTAACGGCCGACGTCGTCGTCGTCGCGCTGATCGGTGAGCGCGGCCGCGAGATCGCCGAGTTCCTCGACCGTCAGCTCGACGCCGCCGCGCGCCGCCGCACGGTTGTCGTCGCGGTACCCGCCGACGATGCGCCACTGCTCCGCGTCCGCGGCGCGATGCGAGCGCACGCAATTGCCGAGCATTTCCGCGCGCAAGGCAGCCAGGTCCTGCTGATCCTCGACAGCCTGACCCGCGTCGCGCACGCCCAGCGCGAGATCGGCCTCGCGCTCGGCGAGGCTCCCGGCGCGCGCGGTTATCCGCCGTCGGCGATCGCGCTGCTGCCGCGCCTGGTCGAGCGCGGCGGCAATGATGCTGCCAGCGGCGGCTCGGTGACCGCGATCTACACCGTGCTCGCCGACGGCGACGACATGAACGACCCCGTCGTCGACGCGGCGCGCGGCGTCCTCGACGGCCATATCATCCTATCGCGCGCCGAGGCGCAGCGCGGCATCTATCCGGCGATTGACGTGTCGGCTTCGATCAGTCGCGTCATGCGCGACCTCGTCACCCCCGCGCACGCCGCCGCCGCCAGCGCCTTCGCCCGCGCGCACGCGCTGATCGAGGCAAACCGCGACCTCGTGCTGATGGGAGCCTATGCGCCCGGAGCCGAACCCGAGCTCGACCACGCCCTTGCCGCGCGCCCCGCGATGGACGCCTTCCGGATGCAACGCTTCGACGGGACGTGCAGCTTCGCGGCATCGGTCGCCGCGCTGGCGGGGCTGAGCCTTGCAGGGGGCGCGTCAAGCGATCCGGCGATCGACGCCACTCAACCGGAGCTGGCGCGATGACGGCGCGGCGCGACCGGTTGGCCCGGCTGCTCGCGATCCGCACCGTCGCGCTGCACGCCGCGAGCCGCGATCTTGGCAAGGCCATCGGCGTGACGACCGCGATCGCTGCGCTAGCCCGACGCATCGGCGAGCTGCAGGTCGAGCTGCAGCCGGCAATTATGTCGACCACTGGCCAGCAGCTCAAGGCGAGCGCCGCCACCCGCAACGGTCTGCAGCTCGTCGCGGCACGGCAGCGGGCGCGGCTCGACGCGGCGGCCGCGCACCAGGCCGACGCCGCGCGCGCCGTCCACCGCGACCGCGCCGGGGCCGACGCGGTCGAGCGCGCCATCGTCCGCCGCCGTGCCGGGCAGACCGCGGCGGCAGCACGATCCACGAGCGACGATCAGCCGGTGCGCGGGCAGCGCCGGTGACGCTTGCCGCCGCCGCTGCCGCCAGTTCAACCGCGATTGGACCCGAAGCGCTCTCGACCGTGGCGGCGAAACCGCAGCAATCCGTCCCGCTGTTCGGCGATATGCTCGCGGCGGCGTCGCCGAGCGCGCCCCCAGGCCGGAGTTCAGACTTGAATGCACCGCAGGCCGCGCTACCAGAGCCGACCGCGCTTGCGATAATATCGCCGATCGGGAGCGCCCGTGAGCTGCCCCCGTCGCGGACGCCGGACGTTGCGGAGGCCGATACGAGATCGGCGACGACCAGTCCGAGCAAAGGCGCGGCAGAGA
>JAYTHJ010000196.1:0-4097 GCA_043732725.1 Sphingomonadaceae bacterium
GGACATGCGGTTCTCCGGAAGTAGCACGATCCAATAGCATGCGACTTTCGACGCCAGCAAGCGGGGTGGCGCGTCCCGGCCCGGTCGCCCATAAGACGCGCCATGCCCGCCCGCCGCTTTCTCTGGGTCATCGCGATCCTGATCATCCTCGTCATCGCCGCCGCGGCCGCATACCGGCTGTTCGGCGATCAGCTTCTGCAGGCTGCGCTGGTGCCGCGCACCAGCTTCGCCGCGAGTCCGGTCTCGGAGCCGCCGAATTATCGCCAGGTCAGCGGCTGGCTGGCACAGCCGCGGCTCAATCATGCCGCGCGCTGGACGCCGCCCGGCTACCGCGCTGCGCCGCAACCCGGAGCCGTGTTGTTCTTCGTGCCCGAAAGTGCCTATTTCGGTAACGACCGCTGGACGATGCCGCTCGCCGACGCCGCCACCGACCAGCGCGCCGCGCGGTTCCTGAAGGCGCAGGCGAGCGTGTTCAACGGCGTCGCCGAGATCTGGGCGCCGCGCTACCGCGCCGCGAGCTTCGCCGCGTCGGTCACCGCCAGCCGCGATGCGACGCTGGCGCTCAACTTCGCCTACGCCGACGTACTGCGCGCTTTCGACGTGTTCATCAGCCAGGTGCCGTCCGACGCGCCGGTTATCCTCGCGGGGCACGGGCAGGGCGCGCGGCAGCTTCTCCGGCTGTTGAACGAGCGTATCGCCGGAGCGCCGGTCGCCAAGCGTATCGTCGCGGTCTACCTGATCGGCTGGCCGGTGTCGGTGCAGGCCGATCTGCCCGCCACCGGCCTAGACGCCTGCACCGCCCCGACGCAGACCGGCTGTATCCTGAGCTGGTCGAGCTTCGCCGATCCCGCCGACGCGCGCAGCCTGCGGACGCTGTTCGACGCCAGCCCCGGCCTGACCGGACAGCCGCACCGCGGCACGACAATCCTGTGCACCAATCCGCTGACCGGCAGCGTCACCGCCAAGCCGCAGCCCGCGGTGCGCAATATCGGCGCGCTGGTTCCCGATACGCAGACGCTGGTGCCGCACGGCATCGGCGCGCGCTGCCTGCCCTCGGGCGTGCTGTCGATCGGGCCGCCGCCAGCGCGCTTCGGCGAGTTCGTGCTGCCGGGCAACAACTATCACTTTTACGACTACCAGCTGTTCTGGGCGAACCTGCGCGCCGATGCCGAGGCACGGGTCGGGACTTTCCCCGGGCCGCACGCCAGCGCGCTTGCCAAGCTGCACCCCGCCACCGAAACCGACGAATGATCACTCTCGAACCGCGCGCCTTCCGCGACGCGCTCACCGACGGCGGACGGCTGGCGGGGTTCGACGTCGGCACCAAGACGATCGGCATCGCCACCTGCGACGCCAGCTGGAGCTTCTCCAGCGCGCATTCAACGCTTAGCCGCACCAAGTTCACCCCCGACCTCGCGCGGCTACAGGCTTTGCTCGTCGCCGAGCGCATCACCGGCATCGTCATCGGCCTGCCGCTAAGCATGGACGGCAGCGACAGCCCGCGCACCCAGTCGGTCCGGCAATTTGCGAAGAGCGTCGAAGTCCCGCTCGCCCGCCCGGTACTACTGTGGGACGAGCGCTGGTCGACCGTCGCGGTCGAACGCGCCATGATCGACGCGGATTTAAGCCGGGCGAAGCGGCATGCGCTCATCGACAAATTGGCGGCGGCGCATATTCTTCAAGGGGCGATCGACGCGCTGATGCATGTCGTCTGATCCTAACGGTTTCAGAGAGGTGGGGCACTCTTCCCCCAACCATCCCAACCCGCTACACCCCTCGCCGATGACCGCGCCAACCGCTGCGACGCCGCCGTTTCCGCCGCATCTGCATCCATTCCCGCACCGGCACCTGCTCGGGACCAGCGAGCTGCGTCCGCATGAGATCAGCTGGCTGCTCGATCAGGCGGAGGCGTGGATCGCGGTCAACCGCGCCGGGCGCAAGCGGGACGACCGGCTTAGCGGGCTGACCCAGATCAACGCGTTCTTCGAGAACAGCACCCGGACGTTGCTGTCGTTCGAGATCGCCGGCAAGCGGCTCGGGGCCGATGTCGTCAACATGGGGACCGCCGGCTCGTCGATGAAGAAGGGCGAGACACTGCTCGATACCGCGCTGACGCTCAACGCCATGCATCCCGACGTGCTGGTCATCCGCCACGCGTCGTCGGGCGCGGTCCAGCTTATCGCCGAGAAGGTCGACTGCCCGGTGCTGAACGCCGGCGACGGCGCGCACGAGCATCCGACGCAGGCGCTGCTAGACGCCCTCACCATCCGCCGCCGCAAGGGCGGCATTGATGGCCTGACGGTCGCGATCTGCGGCGACATTCTGCACAGCCGCGTGGCGCGGTCGAACTTCCTGTTGCTCGGCTCGCTCGGGGCCAAGGTCCGCGCGGTTGCGCCGCCGACGCTGCTGGCGACCGATCTCGACCGGCTCAATGTCGAGACCTTCACCGACATGGACGCCGGGCTCGACGGGGCTGATGTGGTGATGATGCTGCGGCTTCAGCGCGAGCGCATGACCGGCGGCTATATCCCGTCGGCGCGCGAGTATTTCCACTATTACGGGTTGACCCGCGCGCGGCTGGCGGCGGCAAAGCCCGATGTGCTGGTGATGCATCCCGGGCCGATGAACCGCGGTGTCGAGATCGACTCGGCGGTTGCCGACGACATCACGCGATCGGGCGTCACCGAGCAGGTCGAGATGGGCGTCGCGGTCCGCATGGCCTGCCTCGACGTGCTCACCCGCAGCCGCCGCGGCATCGACGGATGGTGATCCATTTCACCAACGCGCGGCTGGTCGATGCGACACGCGACGAGCCGGGGGAGCTGCTCGTCGTCGACCGCGACATCGCGTGGGTCGGGGCAGCTGACCGCGCCCCCGAGGTACCGAGCCGTGCGCGCTCGGTCGACTGCGGCGGCAAGGTGCTCAGCCCGGCGCTGATCGATGCCGGGGTGTTCGCCGCCGATGCGCGCGCGTGTCTGGCGGGCGGCATCGCCAGCGTCGTGCTGATGCCCGACGGGTCGCCGCCGCTCGACGAGCCGTCGCTGATCGAGTTCGCGCGCGCGCACGTCAAACCGCACATCTGGGTGCATCCGTTGGCGGCGGCGACGCGCGGGCTGGCGGGCGTCGAGCTCGCCGAGATCGGGCTGTGTAAGGCGGCCGGTGCGGTCGGAGTCGCCACCGGACGAGGCGCGCTCGCCGATGCCGGCGTGATGTTTCGGCTGCTGCAGTATGCCAGCGCGTTCGATCTGGTCGTCGTCAGCCACGCCGAAAACGCCGCGTTGACCGCGAATGCCGTCGCGACCGAAGGCGAGTTCGCGACGCGGCTCGGGCTGCCCGCCGCACCGGCGTTCGCCGAGGCGATGGCGGTGGCGCGCGACCTGCGGCTGGCCGAAGCGGCGGACGCGCGGCTGCACTTCCGGCAGGTGACGACGGCGGAAAGCCTCGATCTGATCCGGGCGGCGAAGGCGCGCGGCGTGCGCGTCACCTGCGGCGTCACGCCGGGGCACTTCCTGCTCAACGAGCAGGCGGTCAGCGGCTACCGAACCTTCGCTCGGCTTTCACCGCCGCTGCGCCGCGAGGACGACCGGCGCGCGGTCATCGACGGCCTCGCTGATGGCACCATCGACGTCATCGCATCGGGGCACGACCCGCGCAGCCAGGAGGACAAGCGGCTGCCGTTCGCCGACGCCGCGCCGGGCATGACGGGGGCCGAGACGCTGCTCGCATTATCGCTGAGCTTGGTGCGTGATGGGCAGTTGGTGCTGAGCGATCTGCTGGCCAAGCTGACCGCGGCTCCGGCGCGTATCTTTGGGTTACAGGGCGGCCGGTTAAGCGCCGGTGCACCTGCCGATCTTACACTGTTCGACAGCCACGCACCGTGGCGGATCGACGCCGATGCGATGTTGGCAAGTGCGGGCAATACGCCGTTCGACGGGCTGCCGACCGAGGGCCGGGTGACGAAGACAATCAAGGGCGGGGAGGTGCTGTGGGAGCTGTGATGCGAGGCGCTGTGGCGCGCGGGAGTGTTGGTGTCATCGCAGCGCTGCTGGCCGGATCGACGTTGGCAGCGCGTCGCGCCAAGGTCGCGCCCGCGCCCG
>JAYTHJ010000197.1:0-12785 GCA_043732725.1 Sphingomonadaceae bacterium
ACCACGCGTTCACGCAAATCCACAGATAAGGCTCGACCCATCCCTGCCGGCCTCCTTCACCAGCAACGATTCTGAATCAGAAATCAGCCGGCGTGGGAAGCCCTTATCGATTCAACGACGTCGAAATCCGCTCTAGCTGCGGCTCGGGCGATGAAGCTCGACGCGGACTCTGGCTCAATAGAAGTCGGAAACCGCGCTGATCTGGTACTGGTCGACGGCAACCCATTAGCGAAAATGAGCGACTTGCGACGCGTAATTAAAGTGGTCCGCGGTGGCTCGCTCTATGACAGCGTTGCGCTGGGCCAAGCTGTTGGCTTCGACAGAACAAGCGGTTCACTTCCGCGACACTAAAAACGGCGCGTGCGAGTAAACACCGAGCTGCATCCAGCTTGTGCCCGTCGCGCCAACCGGCTGCATCAGCGGGTCTGACCTCCGTCGACAGGAACGACCGCACCGGTCACAAAGCTGGCCTGAGGGCTTAGCAGGAAGGCAGCAACACTGCCGATTTCAGACGGTGTTCCGAACCGCTGCTGCGGCACCTCGCGATGGATCCAGCGTTTCCAGCTGTCGCCGCGCGGGCCATCGACCTGCTTCTGCCACTCGCCGCCGGGGAAGATAATGTTACCCGGCGCAAGAACGTTGACCCGTACGCCTCTCGGTCCGACCATCTTAGCTAGTTCCTTCGCCAGGTGATTCATGGCTGCCTTCGAGGTCCCGTAGGTGAGCGGCGTACCCAGTGCCGCCAGCCCGGCGATGGAGCTGATGAACAGTAGCGATCCCTCACCACGCCCTGTCATTCCGCGCAGAACAGGCCGCGCGAGCCGGTATGCGCTATCGAGGTTCTGGCTCAGCCCCGCGGTCCAGGTCTCGTCGTCAAGATCGAATCCGGGCGGTGCGCCGTCGAGGCCGACGTTGGCCACCGCGCCCCAGAGCGGCCCGAGTTCTCGCTCGATCCCTGCAACCGCGGCATCGACCGTATCGCTGTCGCGCATGTCGCCCGCCATCGACCAGACATGGTCGGCCCCGTACGTCGCCGTAAGCCTGGCATGAACCTCGCTGAGCGGTCCCGCACCACGCGCCGTGAAACCAACGCGTGCCCCCTGGGACAGGCATGCTTCGACGATGCCTAGACCGATGCCTCGGCTGCCGCCGGTGACGAGGACTATCCGCCCGTCGAGCTTGAGGTCCATCCGGTGCTCCTTCGTTTCTCTCGGGCCGTTCTGGCCTGAACCCCGTTCTCGCAGGCAAGAGCGCGTCCGTCGACCGGTGATAAGCTGGCTTTCGGTCCAACGCGATCTCAGCTACGCTTTTACCTCTAAAGATGAGAATATCATGCGACAGTTGATGATCTTGTTTATCGTTGCGGCTGGGCTTTCGGCACCGGCCCTCGCCGCCCCATGCAAGGACGCAAAGGGCAAGTTCATGAAATGCCCGCCGGTCGCCGCCGCATCAGCAGCGCGCTGCCGCACCGCCAAGGGCGCCTTCGCGAAGTGCGGCACGCCGGGAGCGAAGCCGGCGTGACGTCGCTGCCCACGCTGGGTTCGCCGATCACCGATAAGGACTTATGGCAGCGCGCCCGGCAGCAGCTCGCTCAGCATGGCGACGACGCGATGGTGGCTACCGCGATGAAGATGGACGCGATGCTCGAAGCTGGTGGCCACGCCGGCTACGCCACCTGGGCCGGCATTGCGCTGCGAAGCGCCAAGCTCGGCCCTCAGGCCGACGCTGGGGAGACGCGGCACTAGCACCGCCTCGCCAGCCCTTCGCAGGGCTAGAGCGCAAGGGTCGACTGAATTGCCGCGCTTGGGTTGCGGTCCAACCCCGACAACGTCAGCCCGAGCAGGCGAACGCCGATCGGCACCGGAAGCACCCGCAGGAGGATCGATCGTCCGACCTCTGCGACCATGAAGCGACTGGCAATCGCGACCGTGAGCGATCGTGCCCGGCTGATCACGCGGAAGTCGGCGAACTTGACCTTGAGTGTCAGGGTGGTACCGGCGACGTCAGCACGCTCGATCCGCCGCCACGCCGCATCGATCACCGGATCAAGCGCTTCTAGCAGGTCGGCCTCATGGGTTAGATCACGGTCGAACGTTCGCTCGGCACCGACCGACTTCGGCGCGCGATAAGGACGTACAGGGCGATCGTCTTCACCGTGCGCGGCACGGTGGAAATAACTCGCGCTGCTGCCGAAGTGCCGCGCCAGCGCGTCGAGACCGAAGTCGCGCAGGTCCGCTCCAATGACAATGCCGAGCGCGGCCATCCTGGCCGCGGTTACCGAACCGACGCCGTGAAAGCGCTTGACCGGCAGCGCGGCGACGAACGCCGGACCCTGCGCCGGCCGGATGACGCACATCCCGTCGGGCTTGTTCTGGTCCGACGCGAGCTTGGCGATGAACTTGTTGTAGCTGGCCCCGGCCGACGCGGTCAGCCCGGTGACTTCGCGGATTCGGGCCCGGATCTCGGTGGCGATCGCGGTCGCCGAGCCGATCCCGCGGGCATCGTCGGTGACATCCAGGTACGCCTCGTCGAGCGACAGCGGCTCGATCAGATCGGTGTAATCGGCGAAGATCGCGCGGATCTGGTTGGACACCGCGCGGTAAACGTCAAACCGCGGCGGCACGAAGACCAGCGACGGGCAGCGACGCAGCGCCGTCACTGACGCCATCGCCGAGCGGACGCCGAAAACCCTCGCCTCGTAACTCGCCGCGGCGACGACGCCGCGCGCCTGGGCGTTGCCCACCGCAACGGGCTTGCCGCGAAGGGATGGGTCGTCGCGCTGTTCGACGCTGGCGTAGAACGCATCCATGTCGATGTGGATGATCTTGCGGGTCGTCATCGTGGTCAGTCGGGAAGGATCCGCATCTCGTCGTCGGGATAGGCGGCGGACATAGCGCCGACGGCGGCGAAGTCGCCGGTCAGCCACGCGGTGTACTCGTGCGGGGCAAGGATCACTGGCATCGCTTTCGGATGGACGGCGCCGACCAGTTCATTCGGGGCCGTCGTCAGGAACGCAAAGCGATCGACCTCGCTGGTCGGCCGCCACACCCCGGTGAACGCAAACACCTCCTGTGCCGGCAGGTCGAACCAGACCTTCCGCTTCCGGATCGTCACCGGGTCGGGCTCGGCGGTCCACTCGGAAAACGCGGTGACCGATACGAGGCAGCGCCGGTCGGGACGGCTCAGCGCCGTCCGCCAGAACGGCGAAGCGAGATTGCGGACTTTGGTCAGAGGGCGGGTGCCCGCGACCGGCGGCGGAAAACCCCAGCGCTTCATCGTGATACGGCGCTCACCTGTCGACGCGGTGATGATCACCGGCGCATCGCGGTCGGGGTAGATCTCGTCGAACACCGGCAGGTTCGGCGCGCTCGAGGAAGCGACGGCGAACAGGCGGCGCATCGTCTCGATGTTCGAGGTCAGCCGGTAGAGGTTGCACACGCGGCCCGTCTCCCATCGCGCGCCTGACCGCGTCGAGCGGACGGCGTCGGTTCACTTTACACATGCGGCTTGTGAACGTGATCCACAAGTTTGTTCATGTCCTGTTCTTGTCTTATTTAGTTTGTCAGTCTAGGCCGCGCCAATGGCAGGCGTTGTCCGATGACTTGAAGATCTTAGCGGCAAAGGCGCCGATCTGCTCATTCAATGCCACGCCTGCGGACACGACCGAACCGTGCCAATCGGGCAGGCGCTCGATATCTTCCGCCGCCATGGCTGGTCCACGGACTGGTGGCAGGCGCAACGGCGGTTTCGCTGCCGCAAATGCGGGTCGAAGGAAATCAAGCTCGACGCCGACTTCTGTGGCCATGCGCTTCGTCGCCAGCGCCGGCCGCCGGTGCTTACCGCCGTCAACGAAACGCTTCGCCCCGGTCTGCGGCCGTCTCCGCCCGGCGTCGCCTTGACGGAATGGAACCGCGCCACAAGGGCCGAGCGCAAGAAACTGGTCGATCGGGCGAGGTCCTGATTCCAGGCACAAGATTACATCACCAACCCGGGGAGCTGATATTCAGGACGAGGAGGTCTCGCATAAGGGTCGTTTCGCCTGGCCGCCTCGTGGCTTACGGGTCAGCCGTTCACGCGCTCGATAACTATCGCCGGGGCCATGCCGCCCGCTGCGCACATCGTCACCAAGCCGTACCGCCCACCAGTGCGCTCGAGTTCATCGAGCGCGGTACCGATGAGGATGCTGCCGGTCGCCCCGATTGGATGACCGAGCGCCATCGCACCGCCATTAATGTTGACCTTGGCCCGGTCGAGACCGAGATCGCGGATAAACTTCTCGGCGACAACGGCGAACGCCTCATTGATCTCCCAGACGTCAATATCGGCAACCGTCAGCCCCGCCTTGGCGAGGACTTTGCGTGCGGCGGGTACGGGGGCGTTGAGCATCAAAGTTGGGCAGTCGCCGACGTTGGCATACGCGACGACGCGGGCGCGTGGCTTGAGCCCGTGTGCATCGGCATAGGCTTTGGACGTGATTAGAAGCGCGGCGGCACCGTCGACGACCCCGCTCGAGTTGCCGGCATGATGGACGCCCTTGAACTCGAGATCGGGATAGGCGCGCTTGATCTGGTCGCGGAAGGTCGGGCCGCCCTCCTCGAGCGATGCGTCGGCGACGACGTCGAAGCTCGCCTTGAGCCCGGCCAGACCCTCTGCGGTGGTCTGCGGCCGCGGGAACTCTTCGCGGTCGAGCGCCACCGTGCCGTCTTCGTTGAGCACCGGCACGACCGATTTGGCGAAGCGGCCTTCCCGGATTGCGACGTCGGCGCGGCGTTGGCTTTCGAGCGCGAGCGCGTCGATCGCCTCACGGGTGATGCCCTCGCGCGCGGCGATCGCATCGCCGCAGACACCCTGGTGCGACTGGGGGTGGAGCGCGTCGAGCGCCTTGTTGCCCGACCCCATGCCGAGCGGCTTGATCCCGGCGGCGTGCTCGGCCGCACCCATGCTGGTGGTATAGCTCATCATCTCGGTGCCGCCGGCGATTACGACATCCTCCATCCCCGACATCACGCTGGCGGCTGCGAGGTTAACCGACGTGATGCCGCCGCCGCAGAACCGGTCGAGCGTCGTACCGCTCGCCTTGATGTCATAGCCGGCGGCGAGCGCTGCCATGCGGCCAAGGTCGCCGCTCTGATGGCCCTTCTGGGTCGACGTCGACCAGATGATATCGTCGACCTCGGACGTGTCGAGATGGTTGCGGTCCTTAAGCGCCCTTAACACGGTCGCCGCGAGATGCTGGGGATGGAGGTGCGACAGCGCGCCCTTGCCGGGCTTGCCGATCCCGCGCGGCGTGCGAACGGCGTCAATGATATAAGCGTCCGGCACTTTTCTTCCTTGATCAGAAGCGAGCATCTCAGCGAAACTCGGTGATGACGTTTCAGGAGTAAATAGCGCTCACGTCAACCCGCGAACTGAAGAGAGAACATTGCCGCGCGTCAACCGAATTGACGGAGATCATTCCAAAAATTATCAATCGATTTTACGGGCGGTCGAACAGCTCTCGACGGCTGTAATGTCCGACAACGTCCAGATCGAAGCGCGCTCGAGCGATATCGTTGAGGTCGACCTCGGCCGTAAGCAGGCCTTCCGTCTCCTCAAGAGGGCCCCCCAACACTTCGCCGAGCGGCGAGACGATCATGCTTACTCCGCGGATCATAGGCTGATCTTCAGGCCGGTCCCGCATGGTGATCGTGCGACCGAGCGCCGAGGTTGCCGGCGGCTGAACCTGGCATGCGCTGAGGACGAAGCATCGCCCCTCGTAAGCGATGTGGCGCATGCTGGTGCGCCAGATGTCGCGGTCGTCGACGATTGGCGCGCACCAGACATCGATGCCGTTCTCGTACAGTGCGTAGCGGCAGAGCGGCACGTAGTTTTCCCAGCAGATCGCAGCACCGACACGCCCTGCGGAGGTGTCCATCGTTGTGAGCTCGAGTTCGGTCGCCTGGCCCCAAACCACGCGCTCGACTGCCGTCGGCATCAGCTTGCGATGCCGACCCCCGATGTCGCCAGCAGCCGTGATGAAGACGGCGGTGCAATAAAGTGTGCCCCCTTCGCGCTCGACGATGCCAGCGACGAGGGCCCCATTTTCTTCGCGAGCGAGCGTACACAGCGAACCCACCTCTGTACCGCCGAGCTCGACTGCCTGCGACCAGTAGTCGAGAAACGCATCGCGACCATCGGAAGTCCGATATCCTAGTCGCGCACCGAAATCGGAACCTTAGAGATAGCCGCCCAATAGGGCTTCAGGCAGAACCAGCACGTCCAGCCGGCTGTCCTCCAGCTCCTGACGATAAGCCATCAGACGATCGATTGTCGCCGCCCTACCGTCAGGTGACTCGCCGATCTGCAGCGCTCCCAGACGCGCCTGCCGAGGAACCGCCACTACCGGAAGTCCCCCTTGGCCAGCGCCCCGTCGGCGGTTCCAACCGCAGCGCGGTAAATCAAGGCGGCTTATCGCCTGCATCTTTCCGATGCCAACGCTGTCAGGGCACCGCGCGGCGGCGCTGGTCGAGCACCTCATGTGCTTACTCTCGTCGAAGCTTCAGAGCGAGGCTAGCCGATAACGGGTAGTGCCGCCAGCGACCGATCCATCTGCTGGTTCGGCGACCCGGCTCTTGCCCATTCTGCGGTCTTGTGGTCGTCGAGTGTGACCGCGACGCTCGCGTAGCACTGGGGGCACAATGAGTAGAAGCCAATGGACCGTTCTCCAAAGCATCGTTGCCTTCGCGCTGATGGGTGCGACACCGACAGTAGCCGGTGCAGCTGTTGCCTCGCCAGCTATCGATGCTTCCAGGCTGCAGCGCAGCCTCGAGGACCTCAGCGTGTTTGGCAGGCCAGCGGGCGGCAGTTTTGCCGACGGGGTTAGCCGCTTCGCCTACTCGGATGCCGACGTCGCAGGTCGGGCGTTCGTCATCCAACTGATCAAGTCCGCCGGTCTGCAGCCCCGGATCGACACGGCCGGTAACATCCGCGTGCGGCGCGAGGGCAAGGGCGTCGGACTCAAGCCAATCCTGATCGGGTCTCACATCGATTCAGTTCCGGGTGGCGGCAACTTCGATGGCGCACTCGGATCGATGGCAGCCATCGAGATCCTGCGGACACTCCAGGACGGCAAGGTGAGCCTTCGCCACCCGCTTGAAGTGGCGCTCTGGTCGAACGAGGAAGGCGGTACCGTGGGATCGGGCCTTGCCACGGGCACGTACGGTCGTAACGCGCTCGAGCTCACGCTGAACGGGATCAAGCGCGCCGATGGGCTAAGGCGCATCGGTGGCGACCCCGAGCGGCTCGCGGCGGCGCGGATCGCGCCCGGATCACTCGAGGCGTATCTGGAGCTGCACATCGAGCAGAGCGGCCTCCTTGAGAAGGCGAGTGTGCCGATCGGGGTGGTCGATGGCATCGTCGCAATCGACGAGTATGAGGTGGAGGTTTCCGGATTTGCAAACCACGCCGGCACGACGCCCATGCCTGACCGGCGCAACGCGCTGCTTGCCGCGGCTAGGCTGATCGAAGCGGTGCAGGAGGAAGTCACTCGGGAACCGGGCCGACAGGTGGGCACCGTCGGGCACCTCGAAGTGTTTCCCAATGCCCGTAACGTCGTGCCCGGACGGGTCAACGCGACCCTCGAGCTGCGAGACCTCGATGCTGCAAAGATCGGTAAGATCGGCGAGCGCATCGCCGCCCGAGCCCGAGCGATCGCCGCTGATACGCGGACCGAGGTCAATCTCAGGAAGGTTGAGACCGACCCCCCGGCCTTGGCGACACCACGTATCCAACACGAGATCGAGGCCGCTGCGACCGGACTCGGTTTGAAGACGATGCATCTGCCAAGCGGCGCCGGGCATGATGCACAGATCCTCGCCAAGGTCGCCGATATGGGCATGATCTTTGTCCCAAGCCTGAGCGGAATCAGCCACTCGCCAAAGGAAGCGACTTCTTGGCTCGACTGCGCGAACGGTGCCAATGTCCTGCTGCAGACACTATTGAGGCTCGATCGCGAGCCGTAGCCGGACCGCAAAGGCGCCAAGGCGCCGCTGACACAGCCTGTGCCACCTCGGACTACCCGCTTAGGCGCGACTAGCGGCTGCGCGAAATGAAGGGCTAGCACGACAACTTGTCTAGGCCGATGACCCGTGTTCGGCTGCTACCGCGATGTCACCGATTGCGGACGGCAACCGAACCAAGCGGCGCAGCACCGGTCTGTCACGGACGTGGTCGCAGTACGCTGTCGGGTAGCCACGCCGGTGCCGCCGGCCCGTCCGCGACCCGAGCGGCGAGGGCATAAAAGAAGCGGTTGAAGTCGGCCGCCGCCTGCCAGTCGATCGGCTGGGCTAGGTCGTCCTGCGGCTTGTGGTAGCCGGTGCGATACCAGTGGCGATAGATGCGCTCGCTCTCGGTCCCGGGCCGGTAACCGAAGACGAACGCCGTTGCTGGAATGCCGGCCTGCAGGAACGGCCATTGATCGGCGCGGCGCAAGAGGTTGCGCTCGGGTTCGGGATCGGGCTGGACCTCGACGTGGAGGTTGGCCGCAACCGCGCGGGCGTCGTCGCCGAGCGTCGTATCGGCAAGGGCGTGAACGGTCAGCAGACGCAGCGGGAAGATCGGTCGCAGCTGGTCGAGGTTGATGTCGGCGGCGATCGCCTTGCGAGGCACCGTCGGGTGGGCGACGAACCAGCGCGCGCCGAGCAGCCCCTTCTCCTCGCCGGTGAACGCGGCGAACAGCAGTGGCCGACGAAAGCCAGTGCCGTGCTGCCGCTCGGCGAGGCGGATCAGCAGCGCGACATAAGCGGCGTCGTCGAGCGTTCCGTTGTAGATCGCGTCGCCGGCGACCGGCTCGCCGCGCCCATAGCCGTCGAGATGCGCCGACACGACGATCGTCTGTCGCGCTAGCGCCTGGTCGCTACCCGGCAGGACGGCAAGGACGTTTGGCGCGCTGGTCGCCCGCTGGGCAAGATCCAGGTCGGCGTGGAAGCGGCCGGGCGGGTCGAACGACGGGAGTGGCGTTCCGGCGCTTCCCGCTGCAATCAGCTCGGCGGCGTCATGGCCGCTGCCCGCGACGACAAGCCCGAGCGCATCGGCGTTCAGGGTGTATCGTGCGAGTCCCGTCGCGTCCGGTTCGACGCCACGCAGCCAGACTGTGCGCGCATAGGCGAATGGCCAGCGCGGCGGCTCGACGGCAAAGCCCGGGTCGGCGATCGTTACGATCGCCGCCGCGCCCGCAGCACCGACGGCAGCAACGCGCGCGCTGTCTGACGGCTGTTCCGCACGGTGGGTGCCGTGGCAGATCACCACCTTGCCCTTCACGCCGCCAAGCGAACCGGCCGCACAATACCCGCGGTACGCGAGAGGCGCATCAAGCCGTGCGCGCATACCGGGATAGGGAACTACGGTGATGTCGTGAAGGAAGCGCAGCGGGTGCGCGTCTATGCTTACTGCCGCGCGCTCGACCGACAGTTGCTGCATCGGCACCCGCTGGAAGAAGCTGCCGTCGTCGCCGGCTGGCTTGAGCCCGGCGGACGCGAACCGTTGCGCCACGATCGTCGCGGCACGCTCGTACTCGGCTGAGCCGGTGTCCCGCCCCGCCATCGCGTCGTTCGACAGCGCGGTCGTGATGGTCCACCACGCGCGGGTTTCGGGATCAGCTGGTAACGGACGAGCGGCGGCGGTCGAGACCAGCGACAAGGCGACGAGCAGGCGGAAGGGCTTGATCATCGCGACAAGCTGCCGAATAGCGATCTGTGTGGCAAGGTCTGTTGGCTGGAGTAGCACGGTAAGTGGCGGTCCACTTATCAGCTCGAAGCTGCCTGGTATGTCTGTCCTGCGACAATTGCACCGAAAGCGAAATTGATTAAGCCACGGGCAGCAATCCGATCTTCGACCGTCGCACCGATCCAACGATGTCGAGCCTGCCGCACCAACATCTTCTTTTGGCCGCTGGTCGCCTATTCAGCGAGCCGGAGCGACGGTATCGCGCCGTCGGCAGCGATCTCCGCGGGGGTGAACCGCAGGCGATGCCAGCGTTCGACCGAGAACTCGCGGCTCTGGTCGGTGACGCGCCCGCTCGCGGAACGCATATGTTCCGCCCTCAAGAATCTCGGAGAGCCTCTGGTCGGGCTGACTAGCTAGCGCCTAGTGAACGCCCCTGGGCGGCGCTCGCTGACGGCGCGGACACCCTCGGCAAAGTCCGTTGTCACCATCAGTCGGGCCTGCTCGGCAAGCTCGTGGTGGGTCTGGGCAGTGAAAGCTTCCACCAGCCCCGCACGCAGCGTGGCGCGCGTCGCCTCGACCGCACGCGGCGCGTTCTCGGCGATTTCGACGGCAAGTGCCTGTGCAGCGGTTACCAGTTCGGATATCGGCGCGACGGCATCGACGAGGCCCCAGACGAGCGCCTCGCCGGCCACGATCCGGCGTCCGGTCTGCAGAATCAACGCGGCGCGTTGCAAGCCGACAACTCGAGGCAAGGTGTGGGTAATGCCGAACCCGGCGTGGAAGCCGAGCTTGACGAAGTTCGCGGCAAATCGCGCCTCGGGAGCGGCGATCCGGAAGTCGGCCACGAGCGCAAGGCCGAGTCCGGCCCCGACAGCGGCGCCCTGAACGGCGGCGACGATCGGCTTGCGGGTACCGAACAGACGGGCAGCTTGGCGGTAGAAGGATGCCAGGCCAGCTTCGCCGCCGCCGAGCAGACCGGCCGGCGCGAGGTCGGCGCCTCCGCAAAACACCTTGCCCGCGGTCGTCAGCACGACTGCGCGACAGCGGTCGTCGGCGTCGAGCGCATCGAGCGCATCGGCGAGCGCGGTCATGACCTCGAGGTCGACATGGTTGTGCGGCGGGCGGTCGAGCACCACCGTCGCGACATGGCCGGCGATCGACCACTCGACCAGAGGATCACTCATTACCTTGTCCCCAGCAGGTTGCGCGCCACGACCCAACGGTGGATTTCGGTGGGGCCGTCGTAAATCCGCATCGTCCGCAACTTGGCGGCCATCAAGTGTAGCGGCAGCTCGCGGGTCATGCCCATCGCACCGTGAAGCTGCATCGCGCGGTCGACGATCGTCCACGCCATCTCGGTCGCATCCGCCTTGATCATCGAGATCTCGAGGCGGACATCACGCCCGGCGTCTAGCTTCCAGGCGCAGTCATAAGTCATCAGCCGCGCCGCGTGGATGCGGGTTGCAGCGTCGGCGATCCAATTCTGGACGCCGCCGCGCTCCGACAAAGGCTGGCCGAACGTCGTGCGCTGGGGCGCATAGGCGATCATCATCTCGAGCGCCCGCTGCGCCATGCCGATCGACCACGCCGCCATCTCGATGCGACGCGTGCCGAGCCGGAGCTGCATCGGCGCGAACCCCGATCCTTCCGTGCCGAGCAACTTCCACCCCTCGACCCGGCAATCTTCGAGCGCGACCTCGTAGGTGACATGGCCGCCGATCATCTGAATCGGACGAAGGACGTGATAGCCGGGCTTGCCGCGGTCGACGAGGAACGCCGACATGCCGCCGCGCGCGCCGCGCTCGCGGTTAGTAAGCGCGATGACGATGGTAAAGTCGGCTTCGGCGGCGCGGGTGATCCAGATCTTGCGGCCATTAAGGATCCAGTCGTCGCCATCGCGGACGGCGCGGGTCAACATCCCGGCGGGGTCGGACCCGGCCCCGGGTTCCGATATGCCGATCGCAGAAATCGTCTCACCGCGGACGTAGGGTGCCAGATACGCCGCGCGTTGCCGCTCGGTCACGGTCGCGGCGAGCATCCGCAGGTTCGGGGAATCGGGCGGGAAGGTGTACGGCGTGATTGTCCGACCGAGTTCCTCGTTGACGCCGACCATCGCCACGGCGGGCAGATTAGCGCCGCCGACATCCTCGGGGGCGTCCAGACCCCATAGCCCGAGATCGCGGGTGCGCTCGTCGACCCGGGCCAGGTCGGCCGACGGCAGGTCGATACTCTGCCCCGAAGCTTCGCGCGACAACGTCGCCGCTTCGAGTGGAAACAGCTCATCGGTGACAAATCGTGCCACCAAGTCCTTGAGCATCCGATGTTCGTCAGAAAGTTCAAAGTTCATGTGGCGGCGGACCAACTCCCGATTATGTTGCATCGTCGTCGTGTGACTTGACGACGTTATTCCAGAAGCGCCGCCGTCGTCGCTCCCAACGGTTTAGCAAGCCGCTCCAAGAGCATAATCGATGGGTTGCGCGCGCCACGCTCGATGTCGCTGACGTAGTTACGGTCGATGCCGGCTTCATCGGCGAACGCTTCCTAGCTCCACCCCCTGGCGGTGCGCAAGCGGCGAAGGTTCACACCGAGGCGCTGACGGACGTCCACGGCTCGCCAGAGACGCGCCTGTCGACGATGGATCTACAGACGATCAGTGACATTGGCGTTGACTTCAGGCGCCGGCAGAGCGGTAGGCAATTTCACTTATCGCCGACAGGTGGACATCATGGTTCAGACCGCGGACGCCTCGCCTGTGCTGCTCCGCGTCAGGGCATTCGCGCCGACCACCGTGCGCTACGTCAAGCTCGGCCGGGGTGGGGCATGGAGCGCCGCGGCGTCTACTGTGTCATCCTACCGTTCGGCTTCGACGAGATCGATCATACGCTTTGTCGCGCTGGGGATTGGGACGCGGTAAAGGCCCGTTTTGCCGCCACCGGTCGCACAGCATCCGGGGCGAGCCAGGGCGCCCGCGAGCTTCACGATGTCTATACCCTCGGTGCCGACTGCCTGTGGGTGACGATGGCCGACGGACGTCTGTACTGGGGCTTTGCTGATCCTGAGGTTATCCCGGTCAACGCGTCCGG
>JAYTHJ010000198.1:0-4040 GCA_043732725.1 Sphingomonadaceae bacterium
TCACGGCGCGCAGCGGCGGCGGCCAGCGTGACCGCGGCGGCGTCTCGCTCTTCCTGATCCCGGCGAATAGCGCGGGGATCACCCGGCGTGATTACCCCACCGTCGACGGCGCGCGCGCGTCGGAAGTGTATTTCGAGAATGTCGCGGTCGGGGCCGATATGCTGGTCGGCCCTGCTGACGGCGCTCTACCGCTGATCGAGCAGATCGTCGACGAGGCGATCGTCGCATTATGCGCTGAGGCGAGCGGCGTCACCCGCAAGCTCCATGAGGGGACGCTCGATTACGCCAAGCAGCGCAAGCAGTTCGGCAAGGCGATCGGCGAATTTCAGGTCCTCCAGCACCGTATGGTCGATATGTTCATGGAGGTCGAGCAGGCGGTATCGATGACGTTGATGGCGACGCTGCGGCTGGGCGACCCCGATCGCAGCAAGCACGTCTCGGCCGCCAAGGCTAAGATCGGCGCGGTCTGCAAGTTCGTCGGCCAGAATGCGGTGCAGATCCACGGCGGTATCGGCATCTCGAACGAGCTCGCGATCGGGCATTATTTCAAGCGCGCGACGATGATCGAAGGCCAGTTCGGCAGCGTCGACTATCACCTGCAGCGGTACGAAAGCCTGATGGGCTAAGCCACCCGGACCATCAGACTTGTGGACAGCGACAACCACGCAAACCGCCCCATCAGCAGCCCCGCTGAGATACCGCTGGCGACCGCCGTGCCCCAGACGATGCCGTCGACGCCGAGCTTGAGAACGACCGCGGCGATGTAACCCGCGGGCAGCAGTATCGCAATGTAGCTGAAGAAGTGTGCCGCCGCGGGGACCCAGATATCGCCGCGCGCCCGCAGCGACTGCGCCGCAACGACCTGCAAGCCGTCGGTGACGAAGAACAGCCACGCGGCGAGCACCAGCCCCGTGGTGGTCACCCGCTGCACCGCGGCATCGTGCGTATACGCCGCCGCGATGGCGGGCGCGGCCAGACCGATCGCCACCGATATCGCCAGCGTCAGGACGACCGTCGAGCCGAAGCCGAGCGCTCCGGCGCGGCGGATGTCGGCGGGGTTATGCGCGCCGAAGGCTCGCCCGACGAGCACCGCGCTGGCAGTCGCCAAGCCGAGCGGGGCCATGAACACCACCGCGAAGACGTTGATCAGGATCGCCCAGCTCGCCACCGCTGACGCCCCGAGCCAGCCTGCGACGATGGTCATGCCGGCAAAGGCGGACGACTCGATCGCGTACGACACCGACGCGCCGTAGCCGATGTGGCGTAGGTCGCGCCCGGCTTGCGCATCGCGCGGCGGCCGGCGGAAGACACCGAAGCCGCGCGCCTGCCGCCAGCCGCCGATCGCAACGGCGACGAACAGGAGCAGCGCGGTGCGCGACAACGCAGTCGACCACGCGCTCGCGACCGCGCCCTCGACCGCAAAGCCCGAGCGCCCCGGCACCAGCCACAGGTTCAGCCCGAGGTTGACGACGTTCGCCGCCCACATACAGACCATGCCCGGAACCGCGCGGCCGTGCGCCTCAAGCCAGAAGATGCCCGCGTCGGCAAGCATGATCAGCAGCATCGACAGCGCCAGCGTCTGCAGCACCGGCGTCGCGCCGCGGCCGAGCGAGGTTTCGAGCCCGATATGCTGGAGTACCGGACCACCGAACAGCACCAGTAGGGCGGCGGCGGCACAGCCGACCCAGAAGGCGTAGACCAGCCCGCGCCGCAGCACCGCGCCGGTATCGACGGCGCGTCCCGCGCCGATCGCCTGCGATGTCAGCACCTGAATGCCCTGCAACAGCCCGATCGCGGCGGTAAGTACAATACTCGTCGGGGCCCAGGCGAGCGCCAGATAGCCGAGCTCGGTCGCCGAATGCCGTCCGACGACGATGGTGTCGACCAGCCCCATCGCCATGATGCCGAGTCGCGACAGCACCACCGGCGCGGCGAGCGTCAGCAGCGCGCGCAGCGACACCGCTGTGTAGCGAGGGGATGGAGCAAGCATGGGGGCGATCTATGTGGTTTGAACAGCTGAGTGAAACTTGAAAGTAGGCGAGTGGATATTGCAGCGAATTCGGCGGCGTCAGACCATCTCGCCCAGCAGCAGCTTGGGCCGCGTGCCGGTCTCGCCGCGCGCTTCGGCCATCAGCCGCGACTTCAGCGCCGGTAATCGCTCGACCGCGCTCAGCCCGATCCGGCGCACCGTCGCCGGAACCCGGCCCTTCAGCCCGAACAGCCGGTTGAGTCCGTCCGTGACGGCCGTCACGAGCGAATTGTCGAGCCGCCGCCACGCCGAGTAGCGCGCCGTCACAGCGGGCGCACCGAGGTCGAGCCCGAGCCGCACCGCGTCGACCAGCACCTCGGTCAGCGCCGCAACGTCGCGCAGCCCCATGTTGAGGCCCTGGCCCGCGATCGGGTGGATTCCGTGCGCCGCATCGCCGATCAGCACCATGCGCTCGGCGGTGTAGCTCTCGGCGTGGTGCAGCCCGAGCGGATATGACGCGGTTGGTGCGATCACCTTGACCGCGCCGAGGAAGCCGCCGCTGCGCTTCCCCAGTTCGGCCCCGAGCGCGCGTGGACCGAGCTTGAGATAGCCGGGCGCGTCGGCGTTCTCGATCGTCCACACCACCGCCGAGCGATTCGGCTCGGCCATCGGCAAGATCGCGAACGGCCCGGTCGGATAGAAGAGCTCGAAGGCGATCTCGCCGTGCGGCCGGGCGTGCTCGATCATCGTCACCAGCGCGGTCTGTGGATACGACCAGCGCGCTACCCGGATGCCCGCCGCTTCGCGCAGCGGCGACTTGCGCCCATCGGCGGCGATCAGCAACGGCGCGCGCAGGGTCATGCCGTCGGTCAAAGCCACCGCCACGCCCGCCTCGGCGCGCTCGATCGATGCCGTCATCGCGGGGGCGTGCAGCGCGATGTGCGGGGCCGCGCGTCCGGCCGCGAGCAGGCGTGCCCGCAGGATACGGTTCTCAATCATAAAGCCGAGCGGCCCGGTGTTGCCGTCGCGGCTGTCGAAGTGCAGATGCTGTGGAGCCAGCCCGTCGGTGACGCGGATCTCGCGAATCACTCCGGCTCCGTCGAGCACATCATCATGCCCGATGGCACGCAGCATCGCCGCCGAGGCGCTGGCGATCGCCGAGGCGCGCCCGTCGAACGCCGCGCTCAGCGTCGCATCGAGGTCGGCGGCATCGACCACCGCGCTCGACACACCGTGTGCGTCGAGCGCCAGCGCCAGCGTCATGCCGACGAGGCCGCCGCCGATGATGATGACGTCGCTGTCCATACGCGGCTTTATAGCGAGCGGGAACGGCCGTGCGAAGCGGCACGATGTCCTGCTCCAATCCTCCCGGGATTCGAGAAGGATTGCCCCCTCTCGCCGCATCGGCCACAACAGTATTCTTCGTGGGGACCGTAGCAATGGCAAGCAAGGCGGCGACGATCGGGCGTTCGAGCAACGGCGGGTTCGTAAGGCGTGCCGGTGCCGCCGCCGGACGCAGCGCGGCAATCGCGGCCGGGATGCTCCTGCTGGCGTTCGCGCCGGTACTGTTGCTGGCGCTGGTCAGCTTCGACGCCGGCGATCCGTCCTTCGACACCGTCAGCGCGTCGCCGCCGCAAAACTGGCTGGGCCACGCGGGCGCGATGCTCGCCGATCTCGCGCTGTTGTCGCTCGGTTACGCCGCAGCGTTGCTGGTCCCGATGCCGGCACTTTGCGGCGCGCGGCTGTTGTTGAGCCGAGGCCTGAAGCGCTGGCGGCGCTATCTCGCCGCCACGCTGGCGGGTACGCTACTCGCCGCCGCCGCGATCGGGCTGGTGTGGAGCGATCCTGCAGTCCACCTGCCAGCGAGCGCCGGCGGCTTGGCCGGCTTGCTCGCCGCGCACGTTGCAGCGGGGCTGGGCGATGTCCGGGTGCTGACCGGCTGGCCCGTTGCTGGGCTGCTGGCGTTCGGGCTGGCGCTGATCGCCGGGCCGTTGCTGGCGTTCGGCTCGGGGCTCGAACGGCGCGATCTTCGCCTGATCGCCACTGGCGTGCGCGGCTGGCTTAGCCGCAG
>JAYTHJ010000199.1:0-4024 GCA_043732725.1 Sphingomonadaceae bacterium
AAGGACACCGCCCTATGCGCAGCCTTCGTCGCCGGCGCCATGGAAGCGATCAAGTTCACGCTGACCAACTTCGATGAAGCGGTTGACCTGTTTTTGAAAGCCAACAGCGAGGTGGCGATCAGCAGCACCGGGAAAGAGTACTCAAAGATCGGGCTCGGGCTGACCAACCTCACCAATCTGGTGCCCGAGGTGAAGGAGCACGGCCTCGGCTGGGCCGACCCGGCCAAAGTGGAGGCCATGGTACAGACCGTCGTGGAATACGCCGCCGGCGATAAGGCGGAGGTACCCAACCCAGCGACCCTATTCACCAACCAATTCGCCGGCACGGTGAAGCTCGACGCCGCGGACTTGGCCCGCGCAGAGGCCAGTGTGGCGCCGTACCGGAAATTCCTAGTCTGATGGCGGACGGCGCGCTGTCGGTGCTTCCACCCCCGTTGCTGCGGGTCGAGACGGTCGAGAAGACGTTTCATGGGCGGCAAGGACCGGTGCACGCCGTCGCCGGCGCCACGCTCACGGTCGGCAAAGGCGAATTCGTTTCGTTGCTCGGCCCGAGCGGCTGCGGCAAGAGCACCCTTCTCATGATGATCGCCGGGCTGGAACGGCCGACAGCGGGCGCCATCGTGCTGGATGGTACCGCTGTCACCGGGCCGCGGAGCGATGTCGGCGTCATCTTCCAGGACGCGACCCTGCTGCCGTGGAAGACCGTGTTGGACAACGTACTGTTCCCGGTCCGCATCCGGCGCCGGCCAACCGCGGCCGATCGCGACCGGGCACGGAAGTTACTGTCGATGGTTGGCCTTACTGGGTTCGAAGGGCACAAGCCGGCCCAGCTTTCTGGTGGCATGCGGCAGCGGGTTGCGATCTGCCGGGCCATGGTGAACGACGCGGATATCTTGCTGATGGATGAGCCATTCAGCGCACTCGATGCGATCACTCGCGACGAGATGAACGTGCAACTGGCAGACTTGATGGACCGGACCGCAAAGACGGTCATTTTCGTCACCCACTCCATTCGCGAGGCGGCGTTCTTGTCCGACCGCGTTGTCGTGATGGGTGGCAGGCCGTCGAGCATCCTGCTCGATGACGCCATGCCGTTCGCGCGGCCACGGTCGCTCGATCTGGAAGAGACAGCGGAGTTCGGCCTGGTTGTTCGCCGGCTTCGGCTGGCGATCGAGGCTGCCCATAGCCATGCAGGGAAGCACTGAATGGGGTCCGCAATCGGCACTGAAACCGGCACCCTGATCGCGACGCCGGCCCTGCCTCGCGCGGCGGCAGGCGCCGGGCTTCGTGGTCTTCGCGCGGTCGCGTTACCAGCTGGTCTAGCCTTTTTGATGCTGGCCCTTTGGCAGGCCGTCGTTCAGATCGGCGGGATACCTCCCGTCATTCTGCCATCCCCGATCTCGACAGCCGCGTATATCGTTCAGCACTGGGACGTCTTGCTGACGCATGCGATCCCGACGACGATCGAGTCAGCACTTGGCTTCGGTATCGCCACCGTACTCGGCGTGTTGCTGGCTATCCTCATCACCTACTCGAAACTGGCGCGGGACGCGTTGTACCCGAATCTCGTGTTCTTTCAGCTCATCCCCAAGATCGCCCTGGCGCCGTTGTTCATTATCTGGCTCGGCATTGGCAGCCAGTCACGGATCACGTTTTCAGTGTTCATCGCCTTTTTTCCTGTGGTGATTGCAACGACCGCCGGCTTTATGAGTGTCGATCGCGGAATGCTGCGGCTCTGTCGCGCGTTGATGGCGACTGAACGCCAGGTTTTCCTGCATGTGCGTTTTCCGGCCGCGCTGCCGTACATCTTCAGCGGCATGAAGGTCGCCATCACGTTGGCCATCATCGGCGTGATCATTGGCGAGTTCATCACCGCCCAAGCCGGCCTCGGCTACCTGATCATCTTTGCCACCGCGCGCGCCGACACCGAGGTGTCGATGGCAGCCATCGTCGTGCTCTGCTTGTGCGGACTATTGCTTTACGGCCTGGTCGTTCTGGCGGAGCTCGCGGCACAGCGGCTGTACTCGGCGGAGGACTGATTATGGCCGACCGGGCGACGGCCGTGGCCGGCGAGGCGCCTCGCGCAAACCCGTCCAACTCCAGCGGTATTACCGCACAACTGGAAGAGGGCATCCTCTATGGCCGCGTCCGACCCGGCGATCGGCTGGACGAGCGGGAGCTGAGCGAGGCCTATGGCGTGTCGCGTACCCCGATCCGCGAGGCACTTCAGCGCCTACAGGCCAGCGGCCTTGCCGTCACTCGTGGCCGGCAAGGGTTGCAAGTGGCGCAGCTTTCCATCGCGAACTTGCTGGACGGGCTAACCGTGGTGGCCGAGCTGGAGGCGCTGGCCGCGGCCCAGGCCGCCAGGCGGATTACCGATGATGGACGTTCGATGCTCAATGCCGCCTACGAAGCCTGCGACGAGGCGGCATTGGCGGGCGATTACGGTGGGTTCTATGCCGCCAACCTTCGCTTTCACGACGCCGTGGCGGCGGCCAGCGCAAATGACATGCTGCTCGATACGCTGCGCCGCCTATCGCTGAAAACCGCACCGTACCGACGCGCCATCACCTTCCAACCCGGCCGTCTACCCGCCTCGCAACCAGAGCATGCCGCCATTCGTGACGCTATTCTCTGCCGTGATCCGGAGACGGCAGGCGAGCTGATGCGCCATCACGTACTTCGGCTGACAGCGGACATCGCCGACTTCTTGCGATTTGTCCGTGGTACGGATCATGCCGGGCTCTTCGCGTCTGACTGACGCACACGCATGCTCCCGCGACGTACAGCTCTGCCGAGCCCGGCCTTAGCCGAATTTACCTTGCGGCGGCACAAGGCCGGCGTCTCGTCGATAGTGGTTTTATGTCTGTTCTTCCGCCTGCCTGTCCCGAAGCAGACCGCCCGCTCTCGGCCATCCTGAGACATGCCAAATCGGTCGGCCGATGCGTGATGGGCGTGCCCGTTCGGCGGATCCTCTCTCCTCGGTCCAGCCGGAGCCTTGTCTCACGTGCGTACTCGGTCAGTCCGACCCTGCCATGGCCGGCCGACCGGCAGATCGACCAATGCGACATCTGTTCGTCTTCCGCATGGCGGCGATCATCCGGCTGAAATCGCCCAGCGCTGCGGTACTGTTGGCAGCGATGTAGCTTCGCTCAGTGGTGCGGAGCTTTGTATGCCCGAGAAGCTGGGCGGCCTGTTGCATGTGGTTCGGGTCCTCGTTGCTGGCGGTCGTTGCGACGCAATCCCGAAACAAATGCGGGTTCATCGCATGGCCGAACCGCAAAAGGGTGTGCCGCGCGATCGCCTTTCTGAGGGCACCGGTGGTCAACGGCGTGCCGCCCTGCGCCATCCACAGAAATGCGCCCGGGGGGCGGGCGGGGCGGGCTGTCTGCCCACGCGGCACCGCCTCGATCAGCATCGGCCTGATCTCGGCTTGGTATCGTGCGAGCGCCGGCACGAGTACCTCGGGCCAAACGGCATCGTAGACGCGGTGAGCTTTGGTTTCCTTCGCCTCGAAGTGCAGCGTAACGTGAGCGCCGTGGGTGTGCAGATGGATGCCGATCTCGATGCCGAGCAAATTCTTGACCCGCAGCGGTCGTGCCGCCAGCAGCCCGACGATCAGCCCGTCGCGAAAGTCCCGCGCCGCTCCGATACGCCTTATGCGGTCGGTTTTAGGATCGAAGGGCTGATCGAGGATCGCCGCGCTGCGCGCGATCAGGTCGAACCCGAGTTGCAGGAGTTGATCGGCTGTCTCCAGCCGCTTGATCCGCGTTGGTGAACTTCGGCTTTTAAGCCGAGCCTGGGCAATTTGCAGCTTTGTCCAGTTACGGTCGGGGAACATGGCCAAGACTGCCATGCACAGCACGCCCGTGTAGCTCGCGACGGTGACGGAGGACCGCCCGTCCTGCAGAAAGGCGACATAAGCCCGCAGGCGGTCGATCGTGAGCCGTTCGGCCGGCGCCTCGGTCTCCAAGTCGACGCCCTGTGCCATGAGCCAAGCCAACCACCGTCCGTAAGTGCCTCG
>JAYTHJ010000200.1:0-4007 GCA_043732725.1 Sphingomonadaceae bacterium
GCCGTCACAGCTGGGAGAGTCGCCGCAGAAACAGGCTACGCCGAGCGACAGCGGTGCCAAAGGCACCGGGCTCGCCGCGCTGACAGCGCTCGGTATCGTCTACGGCGATCTTGGTACCAGCCCGCTCTACACGATGCAGACGATCATCGGCGTGGTTGGCCCGCAGTCTGCGCCGGCAACATCACTTGGCGTACTATCACTGCTTTTCTGGACGCTGTTGATCACAATTTCGGTCAAGTACTGTGTCTTCGTTATGCGCGCCGACAACCATGGCGAGGGCGGCATCCTGGCGCTGATGTCGCTGGTTGGGATGAACTATTGGCGGCGCGGCACCTATGTCGGTGCAACGCTGGGGCTGCTTGGTGCCGCGCTGATCTATGGCGACGGGCTTATCACCCCAGCGATTTCTGTGCTGAGCGCGCTCGAAGGCGTCAACGTCGTGACCCCGGCGCTTAAGCCCTATATTCTACCGGCGGCGGTTCTTATCATTGTGGCTCTGTTCGCCGCTCAGCGCTTTGGCACGGCGACGATCGGCAAAGCCTTCGGGCCAATCATGCTGCTTTGGTTTGCCGTGATCGGCGTCCTCGGCCTGATCAGCGTCGTCCATCACCCTGTCGTGCTGACGGCGCTCAACCCGCTGCTTGGACTCCACCTCTTGATCAACAGCGGCGCGACCGTGCTGCCACTCCTTGGCGGCGTCTTTCTATGCGCCACCGGCGGCGAGGCGCTCTATGCAGATATGGGACACATCGGCAAAACTCCGATTCGGCTGGCATGGTACGTGATCGTGCTGCCGGGCCTGCTGCTAAGTTATGCCGGTCAGACCGGCCTGTTGCTCGATCGGGGCAGTCAACACCCCAACTTATTCTTCGATCTTGCACCGCATTGGGCGATCATCCCGCTCGTGTTGCTGGCGACTTTCGCAACGATCATTGCCAGCCAGGCAATCATCACCGGCTCCTTTTCGATGACCCGCCAAGCGATGCAGCTCGGCTGGATGCCCGGCTTCAATATCCGCCAAACGTCGGATAAGATCTATGGCCAGATTTACGTCCCCGTCGTGAACGTGCTGATGGCCATCGGCACCATCCTCATCGCGATCAGCTTTGGCAGTTCCGACCGTTTAGCGGGAGCCTTCGGCACGGCAGTCTCGACGACAATGGTGCTGACAACATTGCTTCTGATCCGTGCGATGCTTCGCGTCTGGCGATGGTCTCCTTGGATCGTTGTCCCCGCGGCCGCGCTCTTCCTGATCGTCGACGTGGCCTTCTTTTCGGCTAATTTGGCGAAGATCGCTGCGGGTGGATGGATCCCTCTCGTGCTAGGCGGTTGCATTTACGCGGTCATGGTGACGTGGCGCACTGGGGCACAAGCGGTGCGAACCAAAATCAGCGGTCGCGCCGAACCTGCCGAATTGTTTGTGGCCCGGCTCAAGCGCAATAACACAACGCGCGTGCCCGGTGTCGCGGTCTTTTTGACGCGTACCGATGATCAGATCCCGGCAGCGATAGGCGATTTCGTGCGCAATATGGGATCGCTTCACGAGACCGTGATTGCGTTGCGCGTAACGTTTGAGGAACAGCCGCGGATCGAGCCGGAGCAGCGTTCGTCGGTTGAAAGTGTTGCCGACGGATTTTGGCGGGTTGTCGTGCGTTACGGGTTTATTGAGGTGCCAGATCTTGTCGGGACGCTGGAGGCTCTGAAAGGATTACCCAAAGCCGTCGACTTGTCGAAGGCGGTATTCATCGGCACGCAGGACAGCGTGTCCGCCGGGCAGCACGGTTTGCTGACCAGGCTACGCCTATCACTATTCGCCTTCCTGTTCCGCAACGCAGTGCACATGAGCGACCGGTTCAGTCTGCCGCCGGGGAGAACGATCGAGGTGTCGCGGAAGCTGGTCCTTTAGCGAACGAGCCCACCTTTGCTGACATACTAAGCGATCCGACGTACAGTGCTTGGCGCTCTCCAGAGTACAACATGGTCTCGGTGACGCCGCTGGCCGCCAGGAAATCATGGCAACATGATCATTATCTCCCGCCGCACAGAACGAGACCCATTTCATGACCGCATCGGCTGGCTGCGTGCCGCCGTACTCGGTGCCAATGACGGGGTGCTGTCAACTGCGAGTGATATCGTCGGCGTCGCGGCCGCAAACCCGGCTCCGCGCGCGGTGCTGACGGCGGCATTGCGGCGCTTGTTGTTGGCGCTATGTCGATGGCGGCGGGCGAGTACGTCTCGGTCAGCTCGCAGGCAGACACCGAGTCCGCCAGTTGACTCGCGTAAATTATTGACACTTCTGTATTACGCGACGACCGCCGCCACGACCTTCGCTGCGCGCTTGGGCAAGCCCGGCGCTGGTCCGTTCACGGATCATCGCGAGCGAGCGAGCGCGTGAAACCCGTATTCGCGTCGCAACGCTCAGCGCCAAAGTCGCAAGCGCAATCTCAATCGTGGCGTAATTTGTTCTTTGCCGCCCAATATTATTTGATACAGTAATTCTTATTGGAGATTGAGATGAAAACTCGAATTATGTTCGCTGTTTTGCTCACCGTCGGCCTGGCGACACCGGCGCTCGCGATGGAGCATTTCAAGGCAAGGCTGTCGGCTAGTCAGGAAAGTAAGCCGACCGGCAGTGCCGCGACCGGTCACGGATTGGCCAACCTGGCCGACGATGGCCATAATCTTAGTGTTATATTGGATTGGAAGGGCCTTTCGGCCAATGCCGCGGCCGGCCACATCCATTGCTGCTCTGCAACCGGCGTCGATTCAGGCGTCGCCATCATGTTGGAACCTGCGGCCACCAAAAGCGGCAGAATGAGCATCGTCACTGATCTGGACTTGGACGCCAGCTATGTGCCCGCATTCCTCGCCGCCAATGGCGGTGCGGCTGCCACCGCCAAGGCCGCGCTGTTGACGGCGATGAAGGACGGCATGGCCTATTTCAACATCCACACCGCTAACCATCCCAACGGCGAAATTCGCGGAAATATTTCCGGCAAAGTGAAGATGGTGAAGCACTGATCGAAGGCGGCGGGGCGTTATCAAAGCCCCGCCGGCCCCCGCCATTCCTGCAATCCCGCAGTGCATCAGATCACTGCCCGGTCGTACTCCGTTTCGATTAACCACCAACGGGCCGGCGAGCGCAGCAGCCGTCGCGCCGAACGTCGGGCGGCGCAAAAACAGGGCACCGCCAATCTCGTTGTTCTCGAAATCGGCGAGATCAACGAAGTCTTACTCGATAAGATGGATGATGAACGGGAAGGGCCCTTGGCAGGACCCGTCCTCATCGCAACGTCATCGACTTACCCGTCACGGCAGCACTTCGGCCTCCGGATCGTCGAGCGGATCTCCGGTGGCGCTTTCGAGAGCGTGGCGGTTACGCGCGTCCTCCAGATCGAGCTCGCGCTCAATGCGGCGACGGGTATCGTCAGTTATTCGGTTGTGACCGTAAAGTTCGGCGATTTGGCGGCGCTCGGCTTCGACAAGCAGCGTTTGGAGCTTGGCATCGATGGCAACCGGGCTGCCGTCGATGCGCTCGTCGGCGGTACCGACATATTCGGTGCGGCGATCACGATATCGGCGCCGCAAAACGGCAACGGCAGCAGGATCGGCACCGGTGTTTTGAAGGCGTTGGAGCTCCGCAAGCGCGGCATCTATGCCGGCGATCCGCGCCTGGACCTCGCGGGCCTTCGCATCGGCGGCTTCGGTTTCACCGGCAGTGATCAGCGCGAGCCAGCGCAGCAGCGGCGGCAGACTGAGCCCTTGTCCGACCAACGTCACGACGATAACGCAAAAAGTGGTGAACAGGATAAGCTCGCGTTCCGGAAACGGCGCGCTGCCGACGGCCAGAGGGATCGATAGCGCGGCGACGAGCGAGATCGAACCGCGGATGCCAGCAAAACCGATGAAAAACGGGTTCTGCCACGGGGGGCGCGGCTCGCGGCGGCGGATCGAGGTAAGGATCAACCGCGGCAAATAGGTCGCCGGGAAGACCCAGACGAAGCGGA
>JAYTHJ010000201.1:0-3994 GCA_043732725.1 Sphingomonadaceae bacterium
CCGGCGATGGGTGGTCGAGGCGACATTCGCCTGGCTTGGTCGATGCCGCCGACTGGCAAAAGACTGGGAAACTTCAATCGCTTCTTCAACCGCTTGGGCACACATCGCCTCGATCCGAATGCTTACCCGCAGAACCGCGAAATACTGCTTCGCGTGAAAACTTTCGAATCGGGCTCTAAGCGGTCCTCCCTTTGGACGCCGCCACCCTATTCCTTGTATCCCGACGACGGCGCCGGCTCGCTTCCCCGACCCGGCTGCGTATTCGACGGCGGGTCGCTCGACGGGAACGTCTCGTCGAGCTCAATGTCGAGCTTGGCGTCGATGTGGCTCGGATCGGCCTGCAGCTTGGGTTTGTCGCTGGCGTCTTGTGCCTCGCGGAGTTCCGGCTGAGGCGGCGTCGATTCAGCGGCAAGCGGGCGTTCGTCGGACATTGTAGTTCCCCTAAATTTACGAAAACCAGACGCTTGGCGGGTAATGGCGTTCCGCGTACCTTCGATTGGGCGAGCGCTGCCGCCATGCAGGGCAATGGTGCAGCGACGATGACAGCGGTTGCCGCCTCCCGCCGCGACACTTAGATACACACCGGTAGCGCGCACCTTTGCGCCACGCGAACAAATCTGGAACAAAGTTCTTCATGCTGACCCATATCCAGGTGCGCGGCGCGCGCGAGCATAATCTCAAGAACGTCGATATCGACCTGCCGCGCGACCAGCTCGTCGTCATCACCGGGCTAAGCGGCTCGGGCAAGTCGAGCCTCGCCTTCGACACGATCTATGCCGAAGGCCAGCGCCGCTACGTCGAATCGCTGTCGGCGTACGCACGACAGTTTCTCGAGCTGATGTCGAAGCCCGACGTCGACCATATCGAGGGGCTCAGCCCGGCGATCTCGATCGAACAGAAGACGACCAGCAAGAACCCTCGCTCGACCGTCGGCACGGTTACCGAAATCTACGACTATATGCGGCTGTTATGGGCGCGCGTCGGCGTGCCTTATTCGCCCGCAACCGGCCTGCCGATCACGGCCCAGACCGTCAGCCAGATGGTCGACCGCGTCATGGCGTTGCCCGAGGGCACCCGGCTGCTGCTGCTCGCGCCGATCGTCCGCGGCCGCAAGGGTGAGTATAAGAAAGAACTCGGCCAGCTCCGCAAGGACGGCTTCCAGCGCGTCAAGATCGACGGCGTTTTCGTCGAGATCGACGATGCCCCGGTGCTCGACAAGAAGTACAAGCACGATATCGACGTCGTCGTCGACCGTATCGTCATCAAGGACGGCCTCGCGCCGCGGCTGGCGGAATCGTTCGAGACGGCGCTCAAGCTCGCCGAGGGGCTGGCGGTAGTCGAGTTTGCGGACACGCCGGCGCTGCCCCCCGCTCCTTCCGCACTTCCCCTCTCTCCACTTGGGGAGGGAAGCAAGAAAGTGGCGAACGTCAGTGGCAGCGCGGCCCCCGCTCCCGAACGCATCACCTTCTCCGAGAAGTTCGCCTGCCCCGTCTCGGGGTTCACCATCGCTGAAATCGAGCCGCGGCTGTTCTCGTTCAACGCCCCACAAGGCGCCTGCCCCGCCTGCGACGGCCTCGGCGAGAAGCTGTACTTCGACCCCGAGCTGATCGTTCCCAACGCTGCGCTGAGCATCGCGCAGGGCGCGGTAATGCCGTGGGCCAAGTCACAGCCGCCGTCGCCTTATTACATGCAGGTGCTCGCCTCGGTCGCCCGCGCCTATGATTTCACTCTCAAGGCGAAATGGTCCGAACTCACCCCCGCCCAGCACGCCGCCGTCCTCACCGGCACCGGCAGCCGCGCCATCGCGCTGCGCTTCGAGGATGGTCGCAAGGCATACGAGGTGTTGAAGCCGTTCGAGGGCGTCATCGCCAACCTCGACAAGCGCTTCCGCGCCACCGAGTCCGCCTGGATGCGCGAGGAGCTCGGCCGCTATCAGTCGTCGGCCCCGTGCGAAGTCTGCCACGGCGCGCGGCTCAAGCCCGAGGCGCTGTCGGTCAAGATCGCCGGTGAGAGCATCGCCGACGCGGTCCGCCGCCCGGTCAGCCAAGCCTATCCGTGGGCGCTCGAACTCGCGGACAAGCTCTCCCCCAAGGAACGCCAGATCGGCGAGCGGGTCCTCAAGGAAATCGTCGAGCGCCTCGGCTTTCTCAACAACGTCGGCCTCGAATACCTCAATCTCGACCGCAAGTCCGCGACGCTCAGCGGCGGCGAGAGTCAGCGTATCCGCCTCGCCAGCCAGATCGGCAGCGGGCTGTCGGGCGTGCTCTATGTCCTCGACGAGCCGAGCATCGGGCTGCACCAGCGCGACAACGACAGGCTGCTGCTCACCCTCAAGCGGCTACGCGACCTCGGCAATACCGTCCTCGTCGTCGAGCATGACGAGGACGCCATCCGCGCCGCCGACTATGTCGTCGACATGGGGCCGGGCGCGGGCGCCCACGGCGGCGCGGTCGTCGCGCAAGGCTCGGTCGCCGACATCGAGGCGACGCCGGGCAGCGTGACCGGCGATTATCTCAGCGGGCGCAGGTCCGTCCCGGTGCCGGCCAAGCGCCGTAAGGGCAGCGGCAAGAAGCTTACCGTCAAGAACGCCCGCGCCAACAATCTTCAGGGTGTCACCGCGAGCATCCCGCTCGGCACCTTCACCTGCATCACTGGGGTCAGCGGCTCGGGCAAGTCGACGTTCACCATCGACACGCTCTACGCCGCCGCTGCGCGCACCCTCAACGGCGCGCGCATCCTAGCGGGCGCGCACGACGAGGTCAGCGGCTTGCAGTATCTCGACAAGGTCATCGACATCGACCAGTCGCCGATCGGCCGCACCCCGCGCTCCAATCCCGCCACCTACACCGGCGCGTTCACCAACATCCGCGACTGGTTCGCCGGGCTGCCCGAGAGCCTCGCGCGCGGCTACAAGCCCGGACGCTTCAGCTTCAACGTCAAGGGCGGGCGCTGCGAGGCGTGCACTGGCGATGGGCTGATCAAGATCGAGATGCACTTCCTCCCCGACGTCTATGTCGTCTGCGACGTCTGCCACGGCGCGCGCTATAACCGCGAGACGCTCGAGGTGAAGTTCAAGGGCAAGTCGATCGCCGAAGTCCTCGACACCACCATCGAGGACGGCGTCGAATTCTTCAAGGCCGTCCCGCCGATCCGCGACAAGCTCGCGATGCTGCTTGAAGTCGGCCTCGGCTACGTCAAGATCGGGCAGCAGGCGACGACGCTTAGCGGCGGCGAGGCGCAGCGCGTCAAGCTCGCCAAGGAACTCGCGCGCCGCGCCACCGGGCAGACGCTCTACATCCTCGACGAACCCACTACCGGGCTGCACTTCGAGGACGTCCGCAAGCTGCTCGAAGTCCTCCACGCGCTCGTCGACCAGGGCAACACCGTCGTCGTCATCGAACACAACCTCGAAGTCATCAAGACTGCCGACTGGCTCATCGACCTCGGCCCCGACGGCGGCGACAAAGGCGGCGAGATCGTCGCGGTGGGCACGCCGGAAGCAGTGGCGAAGGTCGAGCGCAGCTGGACGGGGGGATATCTGCGGGGGTTGCTGGAGAACCCTCGGGTTGACGCGCGTCCGGCGAGCGCCGCGGCGGCTTGAGCGCCTATCGTCGCGTTTTCGAGGATGCGCTGCGACTGTTCGGCCGCTTCAGCACCGAGATGGTCGCGCGCGGTCACCTCCGTCCGGTGCTGGCCCGTGGCGGTGCCGTCGAAGTCTATTCCAATAGATCGATCACTACGGCAAGATAGAGCCAGCCTTCATCGGTCCAAATGTAGGTAATGTCACCTGTCCAGACCTTGTTCGGCGCATCCACGGTGAAGTTGCGCGCCAGCAGCTTCGGCGCGATCGGCGGATCATGCGCGCTGTTCGTGGTGGCCTTGAACCGCCGCTTGCCACGGGCTTGCAGGCCCAGCGACTTCATCATCCTGCGCACCCGCTCCTTGCCCGCACGAATGCCGCGCGCGGCAAGCTCGCGCCATATCCGCGGCCAGC
>JAYTHJ010000202.1:0-3991 GCA_043732725.1 Sphingomonadaceae bacterium
GCGTCAACAAGCGCACCACGCCTCGGCTGGCGGCGGCAGCGGCTTCACCGTGGTCTTGATCATTCTCTTCATCCTGTTCTCGCTGTTTCGCCGCCGCAGTGGCTATGGCGGCGGCGGCGGCGGACTTGGCACCGGGCTCATCCTCGGCAGCCTGCTCGGCGGTCTTGGCCGCGGCGGCGGCGGCGGTGGTGATTGGGGCGGTGGCGGCTCTGGTGGCGGCGGTGGCTTCAGCGGCGGCGGCGGCTCGTTCGGCGGCGGCGGATCGTCGGGGAGCTGGTGATGTTTTCGGCCGCCGACCATGCCGTCGTGGCGCAGGCCATCAGCACTGCCGAGGCGAAAACCTCGGGCGAGATCGTCTGCATCGTCAACGAGCACCGGCATTACTATGCCGCGACCGGGCTGGGCATTGCGGCAGTGCTGGCGTTCCTGCTGCCGCTGCTTGGCGTCGTGCTCGGGGTTGACCCGCTACGGCTGCTGCCCGGCGGGGACTGGAGCGGCAGTGACCCGGTACTCGACTTACGCCGCGGCATCGAGGCCTATGCGGCGTTGCAGGTGGCGCTATTTTGCGTTCTGGCGGCGCTGCTTGTGCTCACGCCGCTCGGGGCGTGGCTAACGCCGCAACACTTTAAGCATGCGCGGGTCCACGGCGAGGCGCTGGCGCAGTTCCGGTCGCGCGGCATCGGCGACACCCGCGCTCGCACCGGCTTGCTGATCTATGTCAGCACCCACGACCGTATCGCCGAGATCGTCGCTGACGAGGGCATCTATGCCAAGGTCGACGCGAGCCATTGGCGCGCTACCGTCGCCGCGCTGATCGCCGGGATCAAGGCGGGGGCGCCAGCGCGCGGCTTCACCAACGCGATCGGGCTGGCGGGCAGCGTTCTTGCCGAGCACTTTCCCGCGGATCCGGGCGACAACCCGAACGAAATGCCCGATCGTCTCATCGTGCTGTGACACACTGAAGACGCGCGGTGATGATCGCCAACCAGGCTGTCGAATGAGCGACCGTTCGCCAGCGGTGGCGATGCTGCTCGCGGCGGGGGGCGTCGCCGGGCTGTGCGCGCTCGATGCGGTGGTCAAGCACTTGCAGCTGCGACACGCGGTGTTGCTGGTGGTGTTCTTGCGCTACGCCGCCGGCAGCGTCATTGCCGCCGGTGTCTGGGCGGTCGGCGGCCGTCCGCGTTTCACCCATGCGATGGTGCGGGGCCATCTGACGCGGGGAGCCTTTATCGCGGTCACCGCTTTCCTGTTCTATTTTTCGCTGACCGTCCTGACGCTTGCCGAGGCGGTGACTTTGTCGTTCACCGCGCCGCTGCAGATTCCGTTGATGGCGCGCGTCATGCTGGGCGAGCGGCTGCGGCGGCAGAACATCGTCGCCGGGCTGATCGGCTTTATTGGCGTGCTGGTCGCGGTCGCCGGCGGCGGCCACGGCGTCTTCGGCAGCTTCGCCGGGCGTGAGCTGGGACTGGCGGCGATCCTTGCGTCGTCGGTAACCTATGCGCTGACCGCAGTCTTGATGCGCGCCCGCGGCGGCGATGGCTCGACGCTACTGACCTTGTCGGGAGCGGTAATCCCGATGCTGCTGCTTGCTCCGGCGCTGGCGTGGCTTCCGGCTGGCAGCTGGACGGGCGCGCTTGCCGACCGCATCGCGTGGCCGTATTTCATCGCCACCGGGGTGTTCGGCAACATCGGCATCCAATTGCTCAGCCGGGCCTACGGCCGCGCCGAAGCTCAGGTGCTGGCCCCCGTCGAATTCATCGCATTACCGTGGGCGGCGCTGTTCGGCTGGCTGTTCTTCGCCGAGAGCGTGCGCGCCGAGGTCTGGCTCGGCGGCTTCGTCATCATCGCGGCAGGCGTCTGGGCATCGCGCCCGCCGAAACCGGCTTCACCCGGACCAACGTTGAACGAACCTATGCCGCCGCGCTGGGTCGCGCCCTGACGCGGGTAAGCCAGTCCGGCAGCCACTTGGCACCGTCGGGGACCGGCTGGCCAATCGTCTCGCCGAACGCGACGAAGCAATACAGCAGCACGTCGGCAAGCGTGAATCGGTCGCCGCAGACATAGTCGCGGCTGGCCAGCTGGCCGTCGAACCACAGCAGCTTGGCACCGGCAATGCCCTTCAGCTCCTCGCCGCCCTCGCGCCCGACCAGCGGCACACGCGATTCGAACATTTTGCGGCCCTGCGTTGCGCGGAAGCCATTGGTCATCGGCTCGACGTAACCGAGATCGATGCGGCGCGTCCACATCCGCGTTTCGGCGCGTTGCTCGGGCGTCGTGCCGATCAATGGCGGCAGCGGGTGCAGCTCCTCGAGATATTCGGCGATGACGGTGATCTCGGCAACAATGGTGCCGTCGTCTAGTTCGAGCGCCGGGGTTGTACCCGAGACGTTTTTCTTCATCAGATAATCGCCGCGCCGGTTCTCGCCCGACATCAGGTCGACCTTGACCACTGACAGATCGAGGCCTTTTTCGGCGGCGAACATGCGCACGACGTGCGGATTCGGTCCGATGGAATCATAGAATTTCATGAGGTGTACTACTCCGCTTGTGGGCGCTTGTTTCGGCGCAAGTGCGACCATCGTCAAGCGGATGCAACCGCGCGCGAGACGCGAGATACCAGGATCACACGTCGGCGGCGCCGACGACGGTGGCAGCGATCGGTTGCGGAACGGCCCGGCGCTGCCGGGTACTTCCCAGTGCTCGCCTCTAGCCGCGCCGATCCTAGCAGAATAGGAAGTAATGCTTAAGTCCGTGGCGCAACCGTAACCAAAACTGGTAAGACCAGACGGCCTAACAGGGAGCAGATGTCATGAGCGAACAACTGATGGATTTGATCACGCAGTTCGGCGGCAGCGATGTGATCACGTCGATGGCGGCGCGCGTCGGGCTGTCGGCCGAGCAGACCCAGTCGGCGATGGCGGCGCTGATGCCCGCGATGACCAGCGGCATGGCGCAGACCGTCGCCACGCAAGGGCCCGAGGTGCTCAATGCGGCGGCGGCAAAGGCGGCGGCGGTCGATTCCACCAGCCCCGCCGGCGTCGCATTAGGCAGCTCGCTGCTCGGCAAGCTGTTTGGTTCGTCCGAGGTCACCGCTTCGGTGACGCAGCAGGCGGCAACGTCGACCGGCATCGACGCGAGCAAGATCGCCTCGCTGCTGCCGATGCTGGCGACGCTCGCTTCGGGAGCGCTGGCGCATGGTGCGGCAGCGGCCGGTCCTGCCGGGACCGCGCCAGCCGAAGCCAGCGGACTTGGCGGGATGCTCGGCAGCATGCTCAGCCGTTTTTCCGGCGGCACGGCGGGAACCGGCGGCGGCGCTGCCGGGCTGCTCAGCATGCTCTATGCGAACCACGACGGCAACGTCATGGACGACATCATGGGCATGATCGGCAACTTCCGGAAATAGTCGCGGCGCGATGCGTCACTCGCCCGCTGGCGACTTACGCTGCCTGCGGCTATCGTGGTAACCTAATCCGCCGACGAGCTCCGTATGATCCAACCCGCATGACCCGATCCTCGCGCAATCTCGACTGGGGCTTCCCGCGCTGGCGCGATTACGGCAGCGGCAGCGCCGCGGTGTCGGTCCGCACCTGCGATCGTGACGGCTGCAGCGAGCCGGGCGTCTGCCCGGCTCCGAAGGCCCCAAATCGCCCCGAGCGCTGGTATTTCTGCGCCAGTCATGCGGCCGAATACAACCGTGGCTGGAACTATTTCGAGGGGCTAACTGCTGACGAAGCCAAGGCGCGCGAGGCTGGTGCCGATGGCGAAAAGCAATACAGCCGGGCGCAGCATTGGGCATGGGGCGGCCCCGGCGATGGCCGCCGCAGTCGCGGCGAACGCGATGCGCTGACCGCGCTCGAGCTCGACGACGACGCCGATGCCGCCGCAGTCAAGACCGCCTACCGCCGCCTCGCCAAAGCCTATCATCCCGATCTTCACCCCTGCGACGCGGCTGCCGCACAGCGGTTTCAGGCGGTGCAGGCGGCGTATGAAG
>JAYTHJ010000203.1:0-3985 GCA_043732725.1 Sphingomonadaceae bacterium
GACGGGATCGGCGTGATCGCAGTTTGGTGTCGCGACGTATACCATATCGCATCTTCCGGCGGCGATCAGCTCGTCGGCATTGCGGTAGCTGGCGATGCCCTCGGCCGCGGCTTGCGCTTGCGCCTGCGGAAGCGGATCGGCGACCGCGACCAGCTGGTGCCCGGCAGCAAGGATCGCGGGTCGCATATAATCTCGGGCCACCCAGCCGTAGCCAATGATCCCCCAACGCGGGGGCTTCACAGCGGCCCGCTCAGCATTGGGCGAAGCTCGGCATCTGCGATGTTCACCATCGCTCGGGCAAGTCGACATAGTCGCGTCGTGCTGCCGCCGCCGCCCATTGCGGAGCCATCGTCACCTCATTTGGCATGGTAATATCGCAGGTGTAAGTTGCGCGCGGGCCGTACTCCTCGGCATAACGCGAACTGGGCCAACGTGCTGCGCCATTGCGGCAGAGCGGATTGCGGCGCAGCACGCGGCCGTCGGCGGGGCGCGACAACGGTCCGCAAGCGGCCCGCGGCGCATCGATCCCGGTCCCGCAGGCGAGCGCAAACGCCTCAACTCGCGCCAGTTCGCCGCCCGACTTCGGTGTAGTACCATCGACACCGGCGCGCGTCAGCACCTGGTCGTCGTAGATTACCGCGTCGCCGAACAGTGCCTCGAGTTCGGCAAGCGTCATCGCCGCGCCGCTCGAAAGGTTGGGCCAATCGCGGTTATGGATATGCGACACCAGCACGACGCCGTCGGGTGCAACCGCACGCAGTGCGGCAGCGACGCGCGGCTTTTGCTGCAAAAAGTAGAACGCGTCATGGCAGCAGGCGAAATCGGCGATCAGCGCGATCGGCCACGCGGCGTCGGCATCGAAACAGACAAGATCGGCCCGCTCACCGACGACCCAATGCCGGGCGATCCACAGCTTCGAAAAGACGATGTCAGCCCCGGTACAGGCGACCCCTGCCCCGTCGAGCGCCCGCAGGTAATGCCCGATGCCGCAGGCGAGTTCGAAGGCCGTGGCCGGCGCGGTCCAGTGCGCATCCATCAACGCGAGCCCGGCGACGAAGGTCGGATCGCTCCAGCGGTGCGCGAAATAGGTGCCGACGCGGTCGTAGCCGAGCAGCGCCATTGCCGAGCGCAGGCTCAGCGTCGACTGCTGCTTGATCAAGAATGTCAAGTCGGCGATCGGCGGCGGCGGCGCGTCCCACCAGCGGTCGTTCTCGGCGAGCAGCAGTTCCAGGGCGGCAACACGGTGACCACGGTCGAGCGCCGCGAGCGCCGCCGCCGCCAGCGCCTCGGAGCCGACGCGCAGATAAGCGATACCGTCGACAACGGGCCAGCGTTCGCCTTCTCCGTCACTCAGCGAGTGCGGGCTGTCCGCCGACAGCGGCTGCCCTGTCAGCGGCGACAGGTAGCGCATCATGGCAAACCGACGGCGGCGAGCACCCGGTCGTGGAACGGCTTGACCGGCCCGCCATGGACGAGGCCATAGTCGTCTAACACCAACTGCATATCAACGCGCTGCATCGCCAGATGCTGCTCGATCTCCAGGACGCGGTCGATAACATCAGCGGCATGGAAAGCGCGCGCTCCCGCCGTATCGTCGCTGCTCAGTGGCGCCGTCGCCTGCTCCAGTCGCGCTCGCAGCGCGGCAGACAACTGCGCGGCGGCCTGCGCGCGGGCCGTCGCCATCACCGTGTCGAGATGATGCCCGAGTAGGATTTCGCCCGCATAGCCGCTGTCGGGCATCGTAGCGCTGTGCAGATGGTGCGCCATTCCTGCGAGGAACGCGTCGACCGGATCCGCCCCGAACGCGGGGGCCGCAAGGACACCGTAGACGGCCACGATCAAACTGTGTTCGGCATGGTTCTCGGCCGGCATTAGCATGACGCGCGGCTTACCGGGCGCGGTGACGCCCGCACGCGGTTGTTCGGCAAGTAGCTCAACGAACGCCGGCACCTGTCCGGCTGGCAGCGGGCCGGCCGCAAGCGCGCGCCGCAGGCGGTCCGCAAGCCCAATTTCGACCGCCTCCGAAACGGCATCAAAAGCGCGTTCGAGCACCTCGACCGCAGTAGCGTGATCGAGACCAAGCTCCGTCAATTTGAACAGAGTGAGGTCGCCCAGACGCGTCGCTGCAACCGCTGCTGCAGTAGTGCGCAGCATGATCTCGTCCACGTCGATACCGCCGACCAAAGCGTGCCAGGCAGCTTGAAAGAACCGCGATGCGATTGAGCCCGCATACTCGGCGGCATAGATGCGCTTGAGGTCGCCAAGCTCCCGGAACAGCGGGAGAATACTCGCGTCTAGGTCAACCGCCGGCGTTACCGCCTGCATCGCATTCATGCGGCGTTGTCGAGCCAATGATCGAGCTGCGCCTGCTGTTCCATTAACGCGTGGATCGCTGCGTGCCCGTCGCGGGTCTGGGGGGCCTTGAAGAACAACCCTAGCTGCTCTTGCACGCCGCCTTCGCCGCGGCGTTGCGCCAATTCGATTACACGCGCGATCTCGATAACCAGCGGTGCCGCAAGAACAGAGTCCTTGCAAAGGAAATTGAGCTTCAGCTGCATCTTGCGACCGAGAAAGCCCGACAAATCGATATTATCCCACGCTTCTTTGTCATCGCCGCGCGGCCGGTAATAGTGGATGTGAACGATATGATCCTCGACGGGATAGCCAAGGATAGCGTCGAGCGCGCCCTTTTTGGTGCCGACCTTGGCGGCCAGCGACTTTGGATCGTCGAGCGCTTTGCCGTCGCTGTTGCCAAGGATGTTGGTTGAGAACCAGCCGTCGACATGCAGCGCCCGCGCCCGCAACGCCGGCGCAATCACCGTCTTGAGCAGCGTCTGACCGGTCTTGCCGTCCTTGCCTGCCACGGGCACGCCTAGTTCGGCCGCCAATTCGGTTAATGGCAGCGCATCGGCAGCGACGCTTGGGGTAAAGTTGGCGTAAGGTGTCGCGCTCGTGATTGCGGCATAGGCGTATAGCATCGCCGGCCCGATTTCGGGATCGCTTTCGTCGAGCCCGCGTTCGAACGCCTCGATCGACGTGAAGCACAGCGAAGCTAGGTCGGGAACGCGCTCGACCGAGGCGAGATTGATCATAACCACGGCGTCGAGCTGCTTGGCGTTTCGGAAGCCGCGCAGGTTCTCCTGAATGACGGCGATCGCCGCACGGTGGTTGGCGGCAGCAAGCTTGTGATTGCCATCGATGTTTGCACAGAAGTCGATGCTGCCGACCGCTGGCCATGGCTTCATCGTGCGCAGGCTGCCAGCTCCATTCGCCAGCTCCTTGTCACTCAACACGCCGTGCCTAAGTGCGGCGGTCCCAAGGTCGCTCGCATCGAGATCCCAGCCCGCAAAAACCATATCGCGATAGGCCGCCAGCCCGGCGCTGTCGTTATCGGCCAGCGGCAGACCATCGAGAGTGTTCGAACCCGCCTTTATCATCTCGATGCCCCCGATCGCTGTCGTCGCCACCGCGCCTCCGATGCCGATGATGGCAACGCCAATTCTACGATCCGACATCGACTTCCCTTGGCTGCAATTTCTTTACGAGCAACCCATTAACCGGGTGAGCGTTCCGCGCCCCACGACACAGCGTCGCATCGGCTTCACACAGATGATGATCGCAGCGACGGCCGGCCCCTTATCCGATGCCCCTTCGGTGGCATGCTTAACGGTCTCGCTGACCAGCCTCCCATACCCTTGCACTGTATCTTTTCGACCTTTTCGTAGTTCATCTTCAGCATAGATTTGAGCAGGTCGGTGCTAAACTCGACTTTGTACGCTTTTAGCGATGTCCAGGTCCAGAAGACGTTGGCGTTGGCGTTGGCGTTGGCGTTGGCGTTGGCGTTGGCGTTGGCGATATGATCGAGGGCCTGCCCAAGAGGTAGGACCCAACCGCCCATGTCGTCGATATCTTCCCATTTTCGTCGATGTGACCAGTAGCCGAGCCTGACGTCGTCACCTGTGCCGGTTGGCTTGAGGCGAGCGAT
>JAYTHJ010000204.1:0-12563 GCA_043732725.1 Sphingomonadaceae bacterium
CCACAGCGCCACCAACGCCCGTGTCAAAACCCCAAAGCCAGCGCACGAGACCCCGATCTTGGCCTTATCCGCCAAGCCTCACGAATAAGACGGGCTAGAGTCGTTTCGTTCGAGCTCGGTCGCGTCAATTCCGGTTTGGGCCGAGCTGAGAACGGCTCGGAAAAGTGTTTGTGTGGATCGAGGCACCCAACTCGGAACGAGGGCTAGCCTTTAAACCGAATAACGTTGTCCCACAGATAGCCAGTTGGGTTGCGAAATGAAGATGGCCGATTCGCCACTGAAAGCGTTTGAACTACTGGCGTCGGCACTCGCGGGTTCCGAGCTGCAAGCTTGTGCCCTTCCCGGCGCAGCGACACCGTCCTGCGTCACCGCTCCCGTCGTTTTGGGTGTATCGAAAGAGTCTCCAAATCAGGGCAGTCCTCGATAGAAGGGGCACTTGCAGAGCGCGGAAAAGTGAGGTTAAGCAGCTCAGCGTCGTTACCATCCAAGCTGTAATGTCACCCTTGGGGGACGGCGGTTTCGATCGTCAGCCGCGGGCCCTCGCCGCACGAAAGCTTCAGGAGATCAGCATGCCCGTCGATGTCATCTACCGCACCAGCGCCACTGCCACCGGCGGTCGCGACGGCGCATCGCGTTCCGACGACGGCTCGGTCGACGTCAAGCTCGTCGTGCCGAGCGAGATGGGCGGTCCCGGCGGAGTCGGGGCCAACCCCGAGAAGTTGTTCGCCGCGGGCTATTCGGCCTGCTTCCTCGGCGCGATGAAGGCGGTGTCAAGCAAGGAGGGGGTCAAGGTTCCCGCTGACGCGACGGTCACCGCGACGATCGGCTTCGGGCCGCGCTCGGAGGGCGGCTACGGCATCACTGCGAGCCTCAAGGTCAGCCTGCCGGGCGTCGACCGCGCGGCGGGCGAGCGGCTGATGCACGCCGCCCATGCGGTCTGCCCGTATTCGAACGCGACGCGCGGCAACGTCGACGTCGGCTTGACGCTGGCCTGAACAGGGTCGGGGACGTCGCGTTCGACGATCGCTAATAACGCCTTACGTCGACGGTCTGATTTCCGCACTCGGGGTGTGACAGTGTCCAACCTCTCGGCCGCTATCGCATAGCGGGTGCCGCGTTCGGTTCGGAACGGTATCGAGGCGCGGCGGTTCTAGCGCTGGAACTGCAGTGCAGCACGCGTCGCGCGAGCCCGCGTTGGAAGGCCCGCGATGGACAGCCAGACGAACCCGCGCGAACCTTCGCCCGACAAAAGCGGCGAGGTCGGCGATCAGCCCGGCGACGATGAGCCTCGCACCACGTCAGACGATCAGCGGCACAGCGGTGGCAAGCGCAGCGAGGACAAGGACCGCGACGACAACGACGGCGACGACAAGCCGCCGACGAAGTCGTTGCTGCAGCGGCCGGGACTGCTGATCGGCATCGGCATTGTCCTGCTGGTGCTGATCGTCGGCGGAGTGCTGTATTGGCTGCACGCGCGGCAATATGAGTCGACCGACGATGCCTATGTCGACGGCTATATCGTCCGGCTGGCCCCGCAGGTGTCGGGGGTGCTGACCTCCGTGCTGGTCGATGACAATGTGATCGTCGGGCCGGGGCAGCTGCTGGCGACGGTCGACACGCGCACGACCGGGGCGAAGCAGCAGCAGTCACAGGCGCAGGTTCAGCAGGCGCGCGCCGGGGTGGCGCAAGCGCGGGCGCAGGTGACGGTCAACCGCGCTGCGGTCGATGCGGCGCGCGCCAACATCCGCGAGCCGCAAGCCAGTCTCGACAAGGCCGAAGCCGATCTCGCGCGTTACCGCAGCCTGCAGCGCAACGAGCCCGCCGCGGTGTCCGGGCAGCAGCTCGACACCGCGATCGCCGCGGTCCGCACCGCGGCGGCGCAGCGTGATGCTGCGGTCAAGCAGCTCGACCAGGCACAGGCGCAAGTGAAATCGTCACAGACCCAGATCGTCTCGTCGAAGGCGCAAGTCGATGCCGCCGATGCGCAGCTCAAGGCGCAAGGAGTCGACGTCGCCAACAGCAACATCTATGCGCCGATCTTCGGCCATATCGCCAACCGTAACGTCAACGTCGGTTCGTACGTCACGCCGGGCCAGCAGATCATGGCGATCGTGCCGCTGAAGCTGTGGATCACCGCCAACTTCAAGGAGACGCAACTCGCGCTGATGCACGTCGGCCAGCCGGTCGACATCCACATCGACGCGCTGCCGAATACCGTCTTTCACGGCCATGTCGCGTCGTTCCAGCGCGGCGCGGGCCAGGCGTTCGGGCTGCTGCCGGCCGAGAACGCCACCGGCAACTTCGTCAAGGTGGTCCAGCGTGTGCCGGTCCGCATCGACATCGATAACACCGACCTTCGCTCTTACCCGGTTGGACCGGGGATGTCGGTGGTTCCGACCGTCAAGGTCCGCTGAGTGGCGACGGCTCCAGAGGCTGGCGGCTGGACCGACGCGCGCTCGGCGGCGGGCAAGCGCAATCCGTGGCTGATCGTCGGAATTATCTCGATCGCGACTTTCATGGAGGTGCTCGACACCGCGATCGCCAACGTCTCGCTCGATCACATCGCCGGGTCGTTGTCGGTTTCGCTCGACGAGGCGACCTGGGTGCTGACCAGCTATCTGGTCGCGAATGCCATCGTCATCCCGATCTCGGGTTGGCTGTCCGACGTCATCGGCCGCAAGCGTTACTATATGATCTCGGTCGCCCTGTTCGCCGCCGCTTCGCTGGCGTGCGGGTTCGCGCCGAATATCCAGCTGCTCGTCATCGCTCGCGTCCTGCAGGGAATCGGCGGCGGCGGTCTGGCCCCGTCGGAACAGTCGATGCTCGCCGATACCTTCCCGCCGGCGAAGCGCGGTCAGGCGTTTGCTGCTTACGCGTTCGTGATCATTGTCGCGCCGGTGCTCGGACCGACGCTGGGCGGTTGGATCACCGATAATTATTCGTGGCACTGGATATTCCTGATCAACGTGCCGATCGGCTTCCTGTCGCTGTTCTTGGTGTCCACCTTCGTCGACGAGCCCAAGGTGCTGACCGACGAACGCAAACAACGGCTCAAGAACGGCCTGCGGGTCGACTATATCGGCTTCCTGCTGGTTGCCGCCGGTCTCGGCTGCCTCGAACTGACGCTCGATCGCGGCGAGCGCGAAAACTGGTTCGGCAGCCCGTTCATCGTCGCCACGACGATCATCGCAGTGGTTGCGATCGGCGGACTGATCCTGTGGGAGACCAACCGCGACGAACCGATCGTTGATCTCAAACTGCTCGGCAACCGCAACTTCGCCGCGATTATCGTGGTGATGACGATTACCGGCGTCATCCTGTTCGGGACGACACAGCTGATCCCGCAGATGCTCCAGCAGGTGCTCGGTTATACCGCGACCAACGCCGGGCTGGCGCTGACTGCGGGCGGCATCGGCACCGTCATCGCGGTGCCGATCGTCGGGCGGCTGGTCGGCAAGGTCGACGTCCGACTGCTGCTCGGCGGCGCGCTGATGGTCCAGGCAGCGGCATTGTGGAACCTGACGACGCTGAACGCCAACATCAGTTTCTGGGATGCCGGGACGGCGCGGCTGTTCCAGGCGGTGGGACTGCCGTTCCTGTTCGTGCCGATCACCGTCGCCGCGTACACCGGGCTGAAGCCGAAGGATACCAATCACGCCTCGGCGTTGCTCAACGTCTTCCGCAACCTCGGCGGTACGTTTGGCATTTCGCTGTCGCAAGCGCTGCTGACTGAGCGGGCGCAGCATCATCAGGCGCAACTGGTCGAACGGCTGAGCCCGCTCGGACCGAATTATGCGTCGGGCTTCGGCGCGATCGAACAGGCCTTGCGCAACGCTGGCATGTCGACCGCGATGGCCGCGCGGGCGGCGAACGGCGAGCTCTACCGGATCGTCGTGCGCCAGGCGGCGATGCTGGCGTATATCGACGTCTTCCACGTGCTGATGACGATCGTACTTTTGGTGAGCCCGGTGGTGCTGCTGCTGCGCAGCCCCAAGAGCGCAGGGGCGGGAGCCCATTGATGCGCGGGGGTGTGCTGCTCGCCGCACTGGCGCTTGCCGGCTGCACGGTCGGGCCGAACTACACGCCGCCGCCAGCGACCGCGCTGCCGGTGCCGCCGGCCTATACGCAGCCGGCGGTGGCGGGCGTGATCCCAGCCCAATGGTGGAAGCAGTTCGCTGATCCCGAACTCGACCGGTTGATCGCGCTGACGCTGGCGGGTAACTTCGACCTGCAGGCCGCGGCAGCCCGGATCGCGCAGGCGAGGGCGCAAATCGCGGTGGCGCGCTCGTCACTGTTCCCGACGCTCGACGGGACCGCGGGGGTCAACCGTATCGACTTCAGCAAGAATGCCGGGCTGAGTTCGCTGGCGAGTGCGATCGGCGGTGGCGGTGGAACCGGGCGGGGTGGCGGAGCCTCGAGCGGCCAAGGCATCGGTCTGCCCGGCAAGGGCATCACCGGTTTCTCGCTCGGCGTCGATGCGTCGTGGGAGGTCGACCTGTTCGGCAGCGTCCGCCGTCAGGTCGAGGGAGCCCGCGCCCGCGCCGACGCCGCCGACTGGAACGCCCGCGACCTTCAGGTCAGCCTCGCCGCCGAGGTCGCCAGCGATTATCTCCAGCTGCGTTCGCTGCAGAACCAGATCGAGATTTCACGGGCCGAGTTGGCGCGGCAGCAGGCGACGTTGCGGCTGGTCACCGCGCGCCGCCGGGCCGGGCTGATCGCCGAGCTGCCCGAGCGCCAGCAATCGCTGCAGCTGTCGAACGTCAGCGCGCAGCTGCCCGGCTTGCAGGCGCAGGCCAACGCGCAGGTCCATGCACTCGGCGTGCTCGCGGGGCAGGCTCCCGACACGCTCGGGGCCGAGCTTGGCGTGCGCCGCTCGCTGACGGCGTCGCTGCGCAATGCGCCGCCGCAGCTCCCGCTCGGGCTGCCGTCCGAGCTGCTACGGCGGCGGCCAGACGTTCGCTATGCCGAACGCCAGCTCGCCGCCGCCACCGCCAATATTGGCGTCGCGGTTGCCGATTTGTATCCCAAGTTCAACCTGATGGGCGTCGGCGAGCTGTTGTCGACGTCGCTGGTGACGCTATTCCAGCGCAATAGCATCCAGACGACGATCGATGCCGCGGTCAGCGTGCCAATCCTCGACGGCGGGGCCAAGCGGGCCAGCGTCCGCGGCGCCGAGGCAGCGCGCGACGAGGCCTATGCGAAGTACCAGAAGGCGGTGCTCGGCGCGGTCCGCGATGTCGATGACGCCTTGATCGCCTATACCGCCGAGCAGCGCCGCAATGCCGAGCTGCGCCGCGGCGTCGCGACGGCAGGGATCAGCATCCGGCTAGCGCGCGCGCAGTTCGACGCGGGGCTGGTCGACTTCACCGACGTGCTGAACGCGCAGGGTGCGCTGCTGACCAATCGCAACACGCTGGCGCAGTCGGACGCGCTGCTGCTCACCGACCTGTCGCGGCTGTACAAAGCGCTCGGCGGCGGCTGGGAGCCAGTGCCGAAGAGCTAGCGTTTGCGGTCGATTGCTCCTTCCAGCTCGACAGTACGCGGCGCGATACAATCAACGCCGGTCTAAGGGGGCTCATCCAATGACGTCGCTGCGCAAGCTGTTCGCGGGATCGGTGACGCTTGCCGGCGCGCTCGGCTTTGCGGCATCCACTGCGGCGGCGGGCTGTAAACTCAGTATCATGGCGGTGCTGCCGGTCAGCATGGTCGGCACAAAACCGACCGTGGTGACGCAGATAAACGGCGTCGATGCGACCTTTATGGTCGACGACGGCGCATTCTATAGCATCATTACCCCGGGCAGCGCCGCGCAGTTCGGGCTTCACGTGACACCCGCTCCGTACGGGCTGACCGTCCGTGGCATCGGTGGCACCACTTCGATGCAGGTTGCGACGGTCAAGAAGTTCGGCGTCGTCGGGCAGATCCTGCCCAACGTCCAGTTCCTCGTCGGCGGCAGCGAACTCGGCGACGATCACGGCAGGGGCATCGGCGAGAACATCCTTGGCCTCGCCGATACCGAATACGATCTCGCGAAAGGCGCCGTCCGGCTGATCCGCGCCGATGGCTGTGCGCGCGCCAACTTCCCATACTGGGTCAAGACCGAGCCGTCCTCGGAGATCGATATCGACGTCAGCCAGCGCGGCAGCGCACAGCGCGTCATCGGGTCGGCCGAGCTCAACGGCACCAGGTTGCGGGTACAGTTCGATACCGGCGCGTCGGCCTCGCCGATCACGCGCAGCGCCGCCAAGCGGGCCGGTATCGATGTCAACGGCCCGGGAGCGGTTCGCGGCGGACTGTCGTCGGGCTTCGGCAAGCATACTATCCAAACCTGGATCGTGCCAGTCGATGTCTTCAAGATCGGCGGCGAGGAGATCCACAAAACCAAGTTGCGTGTCATCGAGAGGTTGTTCGACAGCAATGACGCGCCCGACATGCTGATCGGCGCTGACTTCTTCCTGTCGCACCACATCTATGTCGCAAAATCGCTGCATAAATTATACTTCACTTATAATGGCGGTGCCGTCTTCAACTTGAAGACCATCCCGGGCGAGCTGCCCGCGCCGGTTACGACGGTGATCGATCTTGCCCCTGCGATCCCCGGACTTAGTACCGGGAACAGCCCCGGCGCGGCGCCGGCTGCCGCTGCCGAGGAACCGGTCACTGCCGAAGCACTCGCCCGTCGCGGCACCGCTTATGCCGGCCGTTGCGACTACGGCCATGCCGTCGCCGATCTCGGCAAGGCGATCGCGCTCGCTCCCGACGAGCCGCGCTACCGGCTCGAACGTGCGCGAATATATTTCGCCGGCGAGCGACCACTGCTCGCCAGCGCCGATCTCGACCAGACGCTACGCCTCAGCCCGGCAAATCTCGACGCGCTGACAATGCGCGCCGGCTTCCGGCTGGCGCAGCACGATAGAACCGGCGCGCGTACCGACCTCGATGCCGCCGACAAGGCTGCACCGCACGCGGCCGATCTGCGCTTCGGCATGGCGCAAATGTACGAGCATGCCGAGGCGCTGCCGCAGGCGCTGATGCAGTTCAATCTGTGGATCAAGGCGCACCGCGACGACGTCAAGCAGGCCGCCGCGCTTAACGACCGGTGCCGGGTTCGCGCACTGATCGGTGAGCAGCTCGACCTCGCGCTGAAGGACTGCAACGCGGCGCTGCGGCTGAGCCCGAAGAACCCCGGTGTCCTCGACAGCCGCAGCCTGGTGCTGCTGCGGCAGGGTGCCTTCGCCAAGGCGGTCGCTGACTATGACTCGGCGCTGGCGCAACGTCCCAGCCTCGCGTGGTCGCATGAGGGGCGCGGCATCGCCAAGCTGCGGCAGGGCGCCGCGAGCGACGGCAACGCCGACATCGCGCCGGCAAAGACGCTCGACTCCGATGTCGAGCGCTTCGCCAAGGAGCACGGCGTCACGCCCTGACCGGCGTGCGGTGACGCGGTCGGCCGCTCGCCTTCGCCTGCCCAGCCCGCCGGGCGCGTTGTGCAGGAGGGGCAATCGGGGTAGGCGCACCGCATGCTGACTTATCTGGATTTCGAGAAGCCGGTCGCCGAGCTTGAAGCGCGCGCTACCGAACTGCGCGCGCTAGCGACACGCGAGGGTAATGCCGAGGCGGCGACACTCGAGGAACGTGCTAACCAGCAGCTCGCCGAGCTGTATGCGCGGCTCACGCCGTGGCAGAAGACGCTGGTGGCGCGGCATCCGGCGCGGCCGCACTTCAAGGATTACGTCGCTCAGCTAATCGAAGACTTTACGCCGCTCGCCGGGGACCGCCAGTTCGGCGAGGACTGTGCCATCGTCGGCGGCATGGGGCGGCTGAGCGGTCGCGCGGTGATGGTGATCGGGCAGGAGAAAGGTTTCGATACCGCCAGCCGCGTCAAGCACAATTTCGGCATGGGACGCCCCGAAGGCTACCGCAAGGCGGTCCGCCTGATGCAGCTGGCTTCGCGCTTCGGGCTGCCGGTGCTGACGCTGGTCGACTCCGCGGGGGCGTATCCCGGCGTCGATGCCGAGCAGCGCGGTCAGGCGGAAGCGCTGGCGCGCGCCACCGCCACCTGTCTCGACCTCGAAGTGCCGATGGTTGCCGCGATCGTCGGCGAAGGCATGTCGGGCGGAGCGATCGCGCTCGCCACCGGCAACCGCGTGCTGATGTTCGAACACGCGGTCTATGCGGTGATCTCGCCCGAAGGCTGCGCGTCGATCCTTTGGCGCGCCGGCGACAAATCGGCCCCGAGCGGCCCGAGCCGCGCCGCCGACGCCGCCGAGGCAATGAAGATCACCGCGAGCGACTTGAAGCGGCTGGGCGTCGTCGACCGCATCATCTACGAGCCGCGCGGCGGGGCGCACCGCGACCCGGCGACCGCGATCGCCCGGCTCGGCACCGCGCTGACCGCCGAACTCGACGCGCTCGCGGGGCAGAGTCCGGCGGCGCTGCGCAGCGGGCGGCGCGCCAAGTTCCTCGCGATCGGGCGCGCCGCTTGACTCCCGGAACACCGGCGTGAGCGCGACCCGCAACGACCCCGACTGTCCGGGGCCGGTTCCGGTGACCGGACTGCCGCTGGTCACCGTTGCCGCCGCCGCGCTGATCGACGGCGACGGTCGCGTGCTGGTTGCCGAGCGCCCGGCAGGCAAGTTCCTCTGTGGCAGCTGGGAATTCCCCGGCGGCAAGCTCGAGCCGGGCGAGATCCCGGTGACCGCGCTGGTCCGCGAATTGCGGGAGGAGCTCGGCATCGATATTGGCCCGACTTGCCTGTCGCCCGCAGGGTTCGCCAGCCACGGCTACGACGCGTTCCACCTCATTCTGCTGCTGTTCGTCAGCCGTCGCTGGCGCGGTACGCCGCGCGGTCTCGACGGCCAGCGGCTGCAATGGCTGCGGCTACCCGAGCTGTTCAAGCTCGATATGCCGCCTGCCGACCGGCCGCTACTCGGACTACTCGCGGCGCAGCTGTAGGCGATAGCGTCGCGGCCGGGCTGGCGCGCCTTCCCCTGTTGTCGCTACGCACCTATTTACCGCCTCTCATATCGGAGAACGACAATGACCGACGACGCCAGCCAGCCTTCCGATGTGCCCGAGCTACCGATGCCGGTCGAACCCGAGCCTGATGCCGCGCCGTCGCCGCTGCCCACGCCCGAAGTTGGTGGGCGCAAGGGACTCGATCCGACGCGCTTCGGTGACTGGGAAAACAAGGGCATCGCCGTCGACTTCTGACGGTCAGCCGGTCGGCGGCACCGCCAGCCCGAGCATTGCCACCTCACCGGGTGTATCGTCGCGCGTCGCGCGGTGGCGAAGCAACAGAGCCAGCCAGAGACCGGCGGCGGCGATCACCGTCATCGCAAAATAGCCGCGTGCGCCGAAGTTATCGTAGAGCGGCCCCGAGATCAGCGTCGCCGCCGCCTGCGTCGGCGCGCTGGCGATCGCCATGTAGATCATCTGCGCCGTCGGCGTGCGGGCATCGCCGTGCAGCCGCTGGATCAGCCGCATGCCCCCCAGAAACGTCGCCGCGAACGTCAGTGCATGGAGCAGCTGCAGCGGCACCAGTACCGCGAGCGGCGGCAGCATGCCGAGCGCAGTCCAGCGGATCACCGCGCCGATGCCGCCCGCGACGATCAGCGTCTCGGGCCGGAACCGCGCCGACCAGCCGCCGAGGAACATCAGGAAGCCGACCTCGGCGACGGTGCCGATATTCCACAGCATCGAAATCGTCGTCCCCGACAGATGCTGCTGGTTCGCCCAGATCAGCGACCCCGCAGTGTAAAGGAAGCCGTGAGTCGCCTGGATCAGCCCGGCGGCGAAGATGAACAGCATGAACACCGGATCGCGCAGCATGCCGAGCCCCGCCGCCAACCGCTCCCGAAAGACCGCCTCTGGCGCAACGCCGTAGACCGGCTCGGGCCGCATCCACCACACCGCGACGATCAGCAGCGCCGAGACGCCGAGCAGCCACGCCCAGATCGACCACGGCCCGAAGCGGTCGAGCAGCAAGCCGACCGCGGTGCTGCCGACGACGAACGCCGCTGAGGCCAGCCCGCGCGCTACGCCGTAGCTCGGCCGGGCGTTGCGCGTCAGCCGCAGCAGCGCGGTCTCGACAACCGGCAGCAAGCCCCAGAAGCAAATATCGAGCAGCAGGATGAGCCCGAATACCGCATAGAAGCCGTGCAGAAAGCGCAGGGCCACGAAGCCTGCGGTGAGCAGCCCGGCGAACAAGAACATCGGGGCGCGGCGGTCGTCGCGTCCATCCGCCCACGCCGCCGTCAGCGGCCCGGCGACGACGCGCGAGAAGCCGCCGATCGCCAGCACCAGCCCGATCTGCGTACCGCTGAAGCCGTGAACCTTCTCCAGCCATAACGGCAGGAACGGGATCAGGCAGCCAAAGCCGGCGAAGAACAGACAGGCGAGCGCGGTCGAGCGGATGGCGGGGGACATGGCAGCTCCGACAGTGATCGCGCATCATGACGGGGCGGCGCGGGCTTGTCATTGCCCGATCCGGGAAAGCGGGCGGTCTGGTTTTTCCGATTATAGAGCCCTGCCCCCGCGTCCGCTCCTCTGGCCTCAAGATTGCGGAGACCGCATTGGCTGCTGGAAACAAGCTTGCGATCTGTCCTCCATGCAAAAATGATACAGGCCGAGGCGGCGTTCCACGTTGCAATCGGCAAGACGATGGATTTCGGTTCGCATTACGGCCGAACTTCGACGCGCTGTGGGATGTGCTTTCGGCCGATGTCGAACGGCTGTTCGAGGCGGAAACAGTTATAACCAGGGGATGACAGCGGCGCAGCATGCTGGCACGAAGGGTGTTGCCCTTGGAGGACCCGCCATGCCCATCCCCGAACTCTTCGACCTCACCGGCAAGACCGCGCTCATCACCGGCTCGTCGCGCGGCATCGGAAAGGCGATCGCGCACCGCATGGCCGAGCACGGCGCGCACGTCGTCGTCAGCAGCCGTAAGCTCGATGCCTGCGAGCTGGCGGTCGCCGAGATCAACGCCGAGGTCGGGCGTCCGGCGGCGGTGGCGATCGCCGCCAATATCGCGGTGAAGGAGCAGCTGCAGGCGCTGGTCGATCAGACCATCGCGCGCTTCGGCCAGATCGACACGCTGGTCTGCAACGCCGCGTCGAACCCCTATTTCGGCCCGCAGGCGGGCATCAGCGACGAGCAGTTCGGCAAGATCCTGCAAAACAACATCGTCTCGAATCACTGGCTGATCAGCATGGTCGCACCGGCGATGCTGGCGCGGCGCGACGGCAGCGTCACGATCATCTCGTCGGTCGGCGGGCTCAAGGGCTCGACGATCATCGGGGCCTATTGCATCTCGAAGGCCGCCGACATGCAGCTGGCGCGCAATCTTGCCGCCGAATTTGGTCCGTCGAACGTCCGGGTCAATTGCATTGCGCCCGGGCTGATCAAGACCGATTTCGCCAAGGCGTTGTGGGAAAATCCCGAAGTGCTCAAGGCCGTCACGCGCTCGACCCCGCTTCGCCGCATCGGTCTGCCTGAGGAGATTGCCGGCGCCGCGGTCTACCTTGCGGCGCCCGCCTCGACCTTCATGACCGGTCAGGTGATGGTCGTCGACGGCGGATCGACCATCGGGGTTGGCTTGTGAGGCTTCAAGGCAAAGTCGCGATCGTCACCGGCGCGGGCTCGGGAATCGGCAAGGCGACCGTCGAACTGTTCCGCGCCGAGGGCGCGACCGTGATCGGGGCCGACCTCACCGGCGCCGATGTTCAATGCGACGCCGGCGACGAGGCCGCGGTCAAGGCGCTGGTCGAGCGCGCGGTCGCGGATCACGGCCGGCTCGATATCTTCTTCGCCAATGCCGGGGTTTCCGGCGGCTGGGACGGCATCTTCGACCAGTCCGCCGCGGACTGGGCCGAAATCCTGCGCATCAACCTGATCGGCCCATTTCTGGCGATCAAATATGCCGCGCCCGCGATCAAGGACAGCAGCGGGAGCGGTTCGATCATCTGCACTGCCTCGGTCGCGGGGTTTCGCGCCGGGGCCGGGGGCGCGGCCTATTCGGCGTCGAAGGCGGGGGTCATCAACCTCGTCAAGATCGCGGCGACCCAGCTCGCCGGATCGGGCATCCGCGTCAACGCGATCTGTCCCGGACTGGTCGAAACCGGAATGACCGGCGAGGTGTTCGACCGCGCGCGAGCAAAGGGCCTCGGTGACAAGATCGGCCAGCTCAACCCGCTCAAGCGCGCCGGCGAACCCAGCGAGATCGCCAACGCCGCTTTGTTTCTCGCCTCCGCTGACTCGAGCTACGTCAACGGCCAGGCGCTCGCCGTCGATGGCGGGCTTTCGGCCAGCCACCCCTTCACCAACCAAAGCTACGGACGGACTTCCGCATGACCAGCCCCATCTCGACCGCCAAGCATCACGACATTCTCGTCGTCACTTCCAACAACCCCCCGGTCAACGCGCTCGGTGCGGCGGTTCGGCAGGGGCTGGTCGCGGCGATCGAGCAGGCCGAGGCCGACGACAGCATCAAGGCGGTGGTCATCCGCTGCGAAGGGCAGACCTTCTTCGCCGGCGCCGACATCACCGAATTCGGCAAGCCGCCG
>JAYTHJ010000205.1:0-3971 GCA_043732725.1 Sphingomonadaceae bacterium
AGGCGATCGAAGCCGCCAGCGCGACGCTCCTGTTCCTCCCGCCCTACAGCCCCGACTTCAACCCGATCGAGCCGGCGTTCTCGAAGCTCAAAGCCCACCGGCGCAAAGCTGCCGAGCGGACCGTTCACGGACTCTGGGATGCGATCGGCCGAAACCTCGATCTCTACTCGCCACCGGAATGCGCCAACGACTTCACAAACTCAGAATACGATGCAGACTGATCGGAAACTGCTCTAGCTTCCCACTCTCTCCTTTAGGGGATGGAGAATGGACTTTCTACTCCGCTGCGATTGCACCCGTCCGTGGCCCGGAGTACACCAGTGCTGAGTTGTTGAGATCCAGCAGCGGAAACTCGTCCTTCTCGCGCCAGTAATCCTGCGTATGCTGCCAGTCCCGTTTGTTGCCGCGCTTGGGCAGTTTGTGCTGGTCGCGCAAGATATAGTTCGCGTTAAAATCGTCGGTATCGATCCAGCTCGACAGCGGCATGTCATTGTCTTCGGGCCGCAGCGCCGGCACCACCGCCGTTACGCCGAGCGCTTCCATGTGATCGAGCAGGCGGCAGACAAAGCTGCTGACCATGTCAGATCGCAAGGTCCAGCTGGCACGCAGATAGCCGAATACCCACACCATGTTAGGCACGCCGGTGAACATCATGCCGCGCCAAGTCACAGTGTCGTTCCACTCGAGCCGCCTGCCGTCGACGGTGAAAGCGATGTCGCCCATCACGCAGAGCTGGAACCCCGTCGCTGCCATGACGATATCGGCATCGACGGTGGTGCCGTCTGTCATTGCCAGCCCGGTCTCGGTGAAGGTCTCGATCTCGCCGGTCACAACCCCCGCCTTGCCGGCGCTGATTGCGGCGAACATGTCGCCGTTCGGCACGAACGCGAGGCGCTGTTTCCACGGCCGATAGTTCGGCGTGAAGTGCTTCATGTCGAAACCTTCAGGCAGCAGCGCCTTGACCATCTCGAGCAGCTCGGCCTTCACCACCTCGGGCTCTTCGACGCAGCGCTTGCACATGGCATCCTGGTCGAAGTTGATCTTTCGGCGGGTGATCTCATGGACCCAGGCTTCGTCGATATCGAGCGCACGCAGCATGTCGGCGGTCTCGTTGGTGTTTGGCGCGGCGAAGAAATAGGTCGGCGACCGCTGCACCATCGTCACCTGAGCTGCGGTTTCCGCCATCACCGGGATCACGGTTGCGGCGGTGGCCCCCGAACCAATCAGTGCCACTCGCTTTCCGCTATAATCGATACTCTCGTCCCACGCCTCGGTGTGGACGATCGATCCATGGAAGCGCTCGATGCCCGGCCACTCGGGCATGTAACCTTCGCGATGTTTGAAATAGCCTTGCGCCATGAACAGGAAGCTGGCGGTGAAGGTCCTCTCCTCGCCCGATGCCAGCCGCGCCGTCACGGTCCAGGTCGACGTGTCGCTCGACCACTCCGCAGTTTCGATCGTGTGGTCAAAGCGCAGATGCGGCGCCAGGTCGTTCTCGGCGATCATCTCGCCCAAATAAGCCCGGATTTGCTCGGCAGTGGCGATTGGCGGCCCGACCCAGGGCTTGAAGCGGAACCCGAACGTGTAAAGGTCGCTGTCCGAGCGAATGCCCGGGAACTGATGCGTCAGCCAGGTGCCGCCAAAGCTGTGCTCGCGATCGAGCACGACGTAACTCGTCCCAGGCCGCTCGTTTTTGAAATGCCAAGCGGCGCTGAGACCCGAAATCCCGGCACCGACGACGACCACGTCAAAATGTTCGGCACTGACGCTCATGGCAACTTCCCCAAGTCCAATGACTATTCCGCGTATATGCCGGTCTACCGGCTTGCGTGCGCCGATCAAATCGGCTGTGGTTTTCAAATGCAAGCGGTCGGCGATATGCACCTAGAAGATCGCGTCCAGTACGTCGTGCCAGCCCTATAGCGACTGCCGCCTCCGGCTGCATGGCTGGGGCAGGAGCGGCGCGATGATCTGCGACTCCGCCTTGGTGAGGTCGCTTCCATAGCACAGGCCCGCGAGGCAATGCGGAAGCACCTGATGCCATCGTCAATCACGTCGAGATGCGTTTCTCCTTAGTCGGTTTCGTGGTTCGGGTCGTATCCCGAGTGCTGGTGTAACTCGCTTATAGCATATGTCGGAAGCTATGGAACACCAAGTCACAGTCGTCGTGAATGTCCTGAGGTGGCGACCTATGGTTTTTTGGGCGGCATTGGCGAGGCCTTGGCGCCCGCGAAATAGATCAGGAAAGGGTAAGCCTTCAGGGCGCGCCTCTTGCCCACAATCCAGCAATCCAATTGCGTGAAATGAGGGGCATGGACGTGCGACCTACCGCACGGCTACATCAGCATCAACGGGGATTACCGGCTATAGCGCCGGCGCCCGTAGTCGCGCGGAAAGGCAAGTGATGACGATCGTCCTCCACCATTACGACACGTCGCCGGTCAGCGAGGTCCTGCGCCTAGCGCTCGGCGTCAAGACCGCCGACTACTGGTCGGTTATCATCCCGAACATGGCTCCAAAGCCGCTCCTGACAGCACTGACCGGGGGCTATCGCAAGACGCCGGTGCTCCAGATCGACGCCGACATCTACTGCGACACGGCGATCGCGATTGCGGCGCTCGAGGTGCTGCCGGGGCAGAGCCTTTACCCCGCGCCGCTCGGCCGGGCGCACGACTTCATCGCGGCGCAGGCCAGCGGGCCGATGTTCTTCCCCGCCGTCGGCGCGGCGATGGGCAAGGTCGCCGCCGCGATCCCCGACGCGTTCTGGGCCGACCGCGCGGCGCTGTTCGGGCTGAGCCGCGAGGTCATCGAGGAGCGCTATCCACAGAGCGTCAGCCAGTTCACCGCCGGCATGGCGCGACTCGACACGAGCCTCGCCGACGGCCGTGCTTTCGTCGGCGGCGACACCGCGGGGTATGGCGATCTCGCGCTATACATGCTGCCGTGGTTCCAGCGCCTGTTCGTGCGCGACGCGCCGGTCCTCGACCCGTTTCCGCACGTGATCGCGTGGGAGGGCCGCGTCCGCGCGATCGGCCACGGCAACCCCCACACCAGCGACGGGCAGGCGGCGATCGCGCTCGCCCACGGCGCGACCCCCGATCTGACGGCGACGGTCGATTTCGCATCGGGGTTCAGCGCCGGTCAGGCGGTGACGGTGGCGACCGAGGACCCCGGCGCGAACCCGGTCGCCGGCACACTGCTGCGCTTGTCGGATGCCGAAATCGTCATCCGCCGCGACGACCCCGACGCGGGCACCGTCGCGGTACACTTCCCGCGCCTCGGGCAGATCCTCCGCGCGGGGTGAGGACCGGCATCCGCATCACCAGTGACAAAAGTCGCTGATGCTGAACCGCAGGTAGCGGGCGATCTTCTCGGTCTTCCGGCCCGCTTCTGGGTCGATTTCGAACACGATGAAATGCGCCCGCAGGTCCAGCAAGCGCGACCGCTCACACAGGCGCCATAGGTCTTTGGCGAGATCGTCCGAGAAGTCAGCGCAGGGCCGCGGCCATGCATCAGGCCACAGCGCATAGAAGTGCGATGGCAACGCGTTCTTTTCGCTCGCCATCGCCCCAACTCAAGCCATTCCCTGATCGGCGCGTGAATGGCCACTTCCTTCGGGAACCGGTCATTCGCCTTACCATCGAGCCGCCGGGCAGCAGAGACATGCCCGCTACGGCCGTGCCTCCAAAACCATATTGAAGGGTCCTTCGGCTGCTCGCCGCACTTTACTGAAGCCAGCATCCGATAGGATTGCAGAGAGCTTGGCTTCTCCGGCTTGGGCCCCGAGCGCTTCGTCGACCTGCTGAGCCAACGACGTCGGCACGCAGATCATCGTCGACTTGTTGTAGTAGAGAGGGCTGACCGGGTTTCCGACATTGGGATTCCCGCGTCCGCCAGAGACAAGTGATCGTTAGACTGACAGCACCAACACGACTTATGAATAGCAAAAGCCGCCCTTACGACGGTCGTCT
>JAYTHJ010000206.1:0-3960 GCA_043732725.1 Sphingomonadaceae bacterium
CCGCCGGCAACCAGCGCCAGCACCGCTGCCAGCGCGGCGAGCACCACCGCGCTCTGCTCGAGCGTCCGGCTGCGCGCCATCAACAGCATGATGCTGGCAATCGAGCCCGGGCCGGCGAGCATCGGAATGCCCATCGGGAACACCGAAATGTCTTCGTCGCACACCGGGCGCTGCTGCGCCGCCGCCTCGCGGACGACATCTTGCGCGCGCTCCTCGCGCCGCTCGGTGCGCTTCTCGAAGACCATGTCGATGGCGATCAGAAACACCATGATACCGCCGGCGATCTTGAACGCTGCGAGGCTGATCCCGAGCGCGCCGAGAAACGCCTCGCCGAAGATGCCAAACAGCAGCAGCACGGTCCCCGCGATCGCCGTCGAGCGCAGCGCCATGCTCCGCCGGTGCGCGGACGTCGCGCCGCTGGTCAGGCCTGAGAAGATCGGCACGCAGCCGGGCGGATCGAGCACGACAAACAGCGTCACGAACGACGAGACGAACAGCGCTAGCATGACGGGGCCGCCATTCCAGCACGCGCCGATGCCGCCAGCAGCGTATTGCGCAGCAGGCAGGCAATCGTCATCGGGCCGACGCCGCCCGGAACCGGGGTGATCGCGCCCGCCACCTCGAGCGCCTCGGCATAGGCGACATCGCCGACGAGCCGCGTCTTGCCGTCCGCCAGCGTGATGCGGTTCATGCCGACATCGATCACCGTCGCACCCGGCTTGAGCCAGTGGCCCCGCACCAATTCTGGCACACCCACCGCGGCGACAACGATGTCGGCGTGCGCGCAGTGGCCCGCAAGATCGCGGGTCCGCGAGTGTGCCAGCGTCACTGTCGCGCTCGCCGCGGTGAGCAGCGCCGCCATCGGCTTGCCGACGATATTTGATCGCCCGATGACCAACGCCTCGGCCCCGGTCAGATCACCGACGACATCGCGCAGCAGCAGCAGGCAGCCGCTCGGGGTGCAGGGCACCAATGCCGGGAGGCCGACCGCGAGCCGTCCGGCGTTGACCGGGTGGAAGCCGTCGACATCCTTCGCCGGATAGACCGCCTCGAGTACCCGCGCGCTGTCGATGTGCGGCGGCAGCGGCAGCTGGACGAGGATGCCGTCGACCGCCGGGTCGGCGTTGAGCGCCGCGACCAGCGCCAGCAGATCGCGCTCCGGCACGTCGACCGGTAACCGATGCTCGAACGACAGCATGCCGGCTTCGACGGTCTGCGTGGCCTTGTTACGGACATAGACGTGGCTCGCTGGATTGTCGCCGACGAGCACCACCGCCAGGCCCGGCGCGCGTCCGGTGGCGGCGGCGAACGCCGGTACTGCGGCGGCGATCTTCGCGCGCAGCCCGGCCGCGAACGCCTTGCCGTCGATCAGCCGCGCGGTCATGTGATCGCCTTTGCTGTCAGCGCCTGCAGCTTGCGCACCAGCGCCACCGGGTCGCCGTCGATGCGCAGCTGTTTGGTGCGCGCGGTCAGCCCGCCGGTGACCTCGATATCGCGCGAGTTGACCCCGAGCCACTTCGCCACCACCGCCTCGACCGCGTCATTGGCGGTGCCGTCGACTGGTGCGGCGGCGACCCGCACGCTGATCGCCGGCTGGCCCTCAGCATCGATGCGCAGCCCCTCGACCGCGTCGCGCCCGCCGCGCGGCGTCACCCGGACGCTCAGCACGACGCCGCCGACAGCTGGAGCCCAGGCAAACATTGGCGCTAGAGCACGCCGGCGTCGGACAGGATCGCCGGCAGCAGCCGCTGGATCAGAATGATCAGCAGGATCAGCACCATCGGCGACAGGTCGATGCCGCCAAACTCGGGCAGCACGCGCCGGATCGGGCTCAGCAGCGGCGTGAAGAACCTGTCGAGCCCGCGATAGACACCGCGGACGAAGCCGTTCGACATATTGACGACGTTGAACGCGACCAGCCACGACAGGATCGCCTGCAGGATAAGCGCCCAGATGATCCATTGCAGGACCATGATGACGATGCCGACGAGGGCCGTCAGGGTGTTCATTGAGAGTGCGCTCCGCTCGGGTTGTTGCAGTGCGTCGTAGCGGGCAGGGGCCCGCGGTGCAATCAAGCGTCGGGGCGCATCGCTGGGCACAGCCTCGAATATTGCCGCTGACTAGGCGCCGGCTCGGGTCCACGTCCGGGCAGATACCGCTGCTGCACAGCGGCCGACTACAGCTTGCGCTGCGGCGCGGGCGAAGATGGCGGCTGCAGGTTATCCGCGCTTGAGCCGAGATTGCTCGGGACGCTTTTCCGATTGACATTACAAACCTTATAGGTTCTATCGTGCGATCAGTGAGCGGCGCGCCGTTTGCAAAATTGTAAAAGACTGATCTTCGTAAAACCGGGTGTGTCGAAAGAGTCTCCAAACCCGGCGCGCGCTAAGCGTGGATCAGCGTCCCCGCCCCGGCGCGGGTGAAGATTTCGAGCAGCATCGCGTGCGGCACCCGTCCGTCGAGAATGACTGCGGCGTCGACCCCGGCGGCGACCGCGGCGACACAGGTCTCAAGCTTGGGGATCATGCCGCCCGAGATCGTGCCGTCGGCCATCAGCCGCTCGACGTCAGCGGGCGTCAGGTCGGTCAGCAGCGTGCCGTCCTTGGCCAGCACGCCCGCGACGTCGGTCAGGAGGAACAGCCGCGCCGCGCCGATCGCCCCGGCGATCGCGCCCGCCATCGTGTCGGCATTGATGTTATAGGTGTGCCCGTCCGCGCCGAGCCCGACCGGCGCGATCACCGGCACCATGCCCGCGGCGATCAGCACGTCGATGATGCGGCGGTCGATGTGCTCGGGCTCGCCGACGAAGCCGAGGTCGACGGCGGCTTCGATTCGGCTATCGGGATCGACGCGCGTGCGGGTGACCTTGGCGACGCGCACGAGATGCGCGTCCTTGCCGCAAATGCCCGCCGCGGTGCCGCCGGCGGCGTTGATCCAGCCGACGAGCTCCTTGTTGATCGATCCCGCGAGGACCATCTCGGCAACCTCGGCGGTTGCCGCATCGGTAACGCGCAAGCCGTCGACGAAGGCGCTCTCGATACCGAGCCGCTTTAACATCGCGCCGATCTGAGGCCCACCGCCATGCACCACCACCGGGTTGATGCCGACTGCCTTCAGCAGCACGATGTCGGCGGCAAAGCTCTGCGCCAGCTCGCTGTCGCCCATCGCGTGACCGCCGTATTTGACCACGAACGTCTGTCCGGCATAGCGCCGCAAATAAGGCAGCGCCTCGATCAGCGTCTCGGTCTTGGCGAGGATAGCGGGGTGGGGGGCGTTGGGGTCGGTCATGGCGGCGCGTGTAGCGGCTTGCTGAACCGCTGGCGAGGTCCGCGCCTCAGCGCGCCGGAACCGGCACTGGTCCCGAATAGTCGTAGAAGCCGCGCCCCGATTTCTTCCCGTACCAGCCCGCCTCGACGTACTTCACCAGCAGCGGCGCGGGGCGGTATTTGGGGTCGCCGGTACCCTCCTGCATGACGCGCATGATGCTGAGCAGCGTGTCGAGCCCGACGAAATCGGCGAGCGTCAGCGGACCCATCGGGTGGTTGGCCCCGAGCTTCAGTCCGGCGTCGATATCGGCGACCGAGCCGACGCCTTCGCCGAGTGCGAAGATCGCCTCGTTGAGCATCGGGCAGAGCACGCGGTTGACGATGAACGCCGGCGCGTCAGCCGCCTCGATCGCGGTCTTGCCAAGCTTGCCGACGAAGCCGTGCAGCGCCGCGGCGGTGGCATCCGATGTGGCAAGGCCGCGGATAATCTCGACCAGTGCCATGACCGGCACGGGATTGAAGAAATGCAAGCCGACGAAGCACTCGGGTCGGTCGGTTGCGGCCGCCAGCCGGGTGATCGAAATCGACGACGTGTTGGTGGCGAGCAGAGTCTGCGACCCGAGTTTGGGGCACAGCTCGGCGAAGATCTTAAGCTTTAGCGTCTCGTTCTCGGTTGCCGCTTCGATCACAAGGT
>JAYTHJ010000207.1:0-3893 GCA_043732725.1 Sphingomonadaceae bacterium
GCTTCAAGCATGTCGCGCTTCGCTTGACCCGAGATCGCAATCACCAGCGACCGCGCGCCGAGGATCGCCGAGCCGCTCAGCGTGACGCGCGCGACCGGCGCGTCCTTGGGCATCGGGTCGGGCTTGACGCCGAGCGCGCGCTGCTTCTCGGGCGCGCTCAGTGCGGCTTCGAGGTCGGGTCCGGCGAAGATCGAGGCGGTATGGCCGTCGGCGCCGACGCCGAGCCAAACGAGGTCGGGCGGCCAGTGCAGGCTGCCGAGCCGGACGTCGGCGTCGAGCCCGGCTTGCCGGTATTCGGCCTTGGCGTCGCCAACCAGTGGGATGACACGCGCGCCCTTGGGCAGGAAAGTCTTGGCGATCGCGGCGATGTTGCTGCGCGGATCGGTCGGTGGCACCAGCCGGTCGTCGGTCGGCAGAATCGTCACGCGCTTCCAGTTGAGCTTGGCCTCCGCAAGCTTGGCAAAGATCGGCGCCGGAGTCTTGCCGCCGGGGAACGCTACTAATGCGTCGCCGCGCGCGTCGAGCGCGCTCTCGATGATGAAGGCGATGTCCGACGCCACCGCCGCAGCCATCTCCTCGGCGTCGTCATAGTCCCACCATTCGGCTTCAATCATGCCAGCTCACTCCATCGCGTTCGGTCAGCGCGATCGCCGCCGATGGCCCCCAATTACCCGCCGCATACGGTTTTGGCACCATGTTGTTCGCCGCCCATCCGGCGCGGATCGCATCGACCCACTCCCACTGCGCCTCGACCTCGTCGCGGCGCACGAACAAGGTGGGGTCGCCTTCGAGCAGGTCGAGCAGCAGCCGTTCATACGCGATCCGGCGGCGCGAGTCAGCGAGCGTATTTGAGGCGAGTTCGAGCGGCACCTCGCGCAGCCGGATACCGCCGCGGTCGAGCCCCGGCTGCTTGGCCATCAGCAGCAGCTCGATATTCTCGTCTGGTTGCAGTCCGATTATCAGCCGATTGGGCTCGATCGAGGCGCCACGGCTGGCGAAGATCGAGTGCGGAACCGGTTTGAACTGGATGACGATCTCGGAGCGCCGCCGCGGCAGCCGCTTACCCGTGCGCAAATAAAACGGCACGCCCTTCCAGCGCCAGTTATCGACGTGCGCTTTGATCGCGATGAATGTCTCGGTCGCTGACGCGCTGCCGAGTTCGCCCGCATAGCCCGGCACCGGCCGGTCGCCGATCGCTCCCGGCGCGTATTGCCCGATGACACTGCAGTGCGCCGCGGTATGCGCGTCGAGCTTGCGCAGCGAGCGCAGCACCTTGACCTTCTCGTCGCGGACCGCGGTCGCGTCGAAGTCCGCCGGCGGTTCCATCGCGATCAGTGCTAATAACTGCAGCATATGGTTCTGCACCATATCCCGGAGCGCACCGGTACCCTCGTAAAATCCGGCACGGCCTTCGAGTCCGACCGTCTCGGCGATGGTGATCTGGACGTGATCGATGCCGTCAGCGTTCCACAGGGGCTCGAACAACCGGTTGGCAAAGCGCAGCGCCAGCAGATTCTGAACCGTTTCTTTACCGAGATAGTGATCGATGCGGAATGTCCGCGCTTCAGGGAAGGCTGCCGCGACCGCGTCGTTGATCGCCCGCGACGAGGCGAGATCGTGCCCCAGCGGCTTCTCCAGCGCTAGCCGGACATTGCCGTGCGCCAGCCCGACTGCGGCGAGCCCGGCAATCGTCGAGCCGAACAGCGACGGGGCTGTCGACAGAAAAATCGAGAGGCTGCCATTGCTCGCCCCGACGGCATCGCGCAGCGCGCCGAACTGTTCGGACCTAGAAGCATCGACCGCAACGTAGCTCAGCCGTGCAACGAACTGCTCGACCATCGCATCGCGCAATCGATCGGAGATGACGTGCTGCGCCAGTGCGGTTCGGGCCAAGTCACGGTAACCGGCATCATCGAGGCCGCTGCGCGCCGTGCCGATGATCCGCAGGTCAGCCGGGAGCAGCCCGTCGCTGTCGAGGCCGAACAGCGACGGCAGCAGCATGCGTTGCGCGAGATCGCCGGTAGCTCCGAACAGCAGCAATGTCGTCATGCAGTGCCGATCCCCGCCCGACTGCCGCTTCGGCTTGTCGAGCAGGCGCGATACACCAGCCATCGAGGCATGGCCACCTTGTCGCGGCCATAAGCCTAAACGGACCCGCTACGCTCGATGAGCGTTCGACCGCGCGGCGATATCAGAGTGCAGAGATGGAACAGCTTGCGCAAATCGTAGCGCCGGTCGCGACGACGGTCGCGGCGCTGATGGTGGCCGCGAATCTCGGCAGCCGGATCACCGGTTTCGGCTTTATCATGTTTGCGGTCGGCTCGGTCGCTTGGGCCGTCATCGGCCTGAGCAGCGGGCAGTCGGGGTTGGTCTGGCAAAATGGCGTGCTCTTCATCGTCAACCTGATCGGCGTATGGCGCTGGCTTGGGCTGCGTGCGCGTTATGAGAAAGGTGCGGCCGTGGCGACGCGGGCGTCGGTCGAGCGCTGATGGCAATGGTCGTCCATGGCGCAGCTTCGGCGCTAACCCCGGTCGGCAGCATCTGCGGCGCACATGTTTCCGCCCGTGACGGACATCCGATAGGGTCAATAACCGAGCTGATGATCGAGGGTGGCAGCGGCCGCATCGCTTACGCCGCGGTGTGCGTCGGGGGCCTGCTAGGCGCCGGCGAACAGCTGTTTGCGGTCCCTTGGGCGGCTTTCATCGTCGATCCGGTGCATAGCAAGTTTTCGCTGCCGATGACACGCGCCGAGCTTGAGGCGACGGCGGGTTTCGACAAAGATGCATGGCCGACCGGACCTGACCCGACGGTTCCCGTCCGCTAGCGACTGTCACGCATGTTTCACAATAGTCTGCGAGAGCAGAGTGAGTGGACCATTTCTGGTCTCTAGCAATGGGGTCGGTATGACTGTAAAAATTTCCAAGCGCCTTCGTATCGCGATGTTGGTCACCGTCGCAGGCGTCGTGGCCGTGCCAGCTTTCGCCGCCGACATAACCGGTGCCGGTGCGACCTTTCCAGCGCCGCTCTATGCGAAATGGGCGTCGGGCTATAAAGCCGCGACTAAAAACGAGTTGAACTATCAGGCGATCGGCTCGGGCGCGGGTATCGCGCAGATCAAGGCGCGTACCGTCGATTTTGGCGCGACCGACGACCCGATGAAGGCCGAGGACATCGCTTCAAATGGGCTGGTGCAGTTTCCAGCGGTGATCGGTTCGGAAGTGCTGATCGTCAATTTGCCGGGAGTTGCCAACGGTGCGCTGAAGCTGACGCCCGACCTGATCGCGATGATATACGAGGGTAAAATCACCAAGTGGAACGATGCGAAGATCGAAGCGGTTAACAAGGGCGTCGCTCTGCGCGCCATGCCGATTACGCCAATTTATCGCTCGGACTCGTCGGGCACGACCGCGATCTTCACGAATTACATGACCAAGACTGCTAAGGCTTGGTCGCTCGGTGCCGGGAAAACCATCAGCTGGCCGGTCGGGTCGGGCGGCAAGGGTAACGACGGGGTTGCCGGTAACGTCAAGAACACCGTCGGCGCGATCGGTTACGTCGAGTACAATTACGCCTCTGCCAATAAGCTGACGATGACCCAGCTTTCGAACGCCGCTGGCAAGTTCATCCAGCCGACGAATGCAAGCTTCAACGCCGCTGCATCGCAGGTCGACTGGGCGAATGCACCCAACGCCACCGCCAACATGCTGGCGTTGCCGGGTGCCAACACTTGGCCGATCGTCAGCGCGACGTACATCCTCGTACCTGCCAAGCCGACCGATACGGCGAAGACGAACGCGGCGTTGGCGTTCTTCGACTGGAGCTATAAGAACGGTGCTAAGATGGCGCAGGAGCTAGGCTATCTGCCGCTGCCTGCTGCCGCTATCAAGCGTGTT
>JAYTHJ010000208.1:0-3855 GCA_043732725.1 Sphingomonadaceae bacterium
CCACGTCATTTAGGTGCGGAAAGCGACGTGGACCCCAACTCACACACGCATCCACGAGGATGTCTCTGCATTACCTGTATCTGTGTCGACGCAAAATGATGATCTTAGAGCCCGAACGAAAAGTAGTTGAGCTATATCAGCAGGATGTGATTCACCGTCGTTGTCGAGACGATAGGAGAAGCGCGTAGCCTGGACTGATACCGCTCAACTACTATTCGTTCGGGCTCTTAACATCCTAAATGCCTGCCGGTTTCTAGACTATGACCTGCCCCCGGCTTTAATCCAGCGGCAACCAGAGACTGACTGGCGGCATCCCGTCAGTCCACCACCACGTCGACTCGCGCCCACAATAGCCAGACGACAACGCCAACGACGTTGACCGCCGCCGCCGCCGCAAATGTCCAGCCGTAGCCGCCGGTCGCGTCGAGCAGCTCGCCGGTGATGTAGACCCCGAAAATTCCCGGCAGCGTGCCGGCGGTGTTCGACACCGCGTACAGAGGCCCGGCGTAGCGCGGGGCGATATCGAGGTGATTGGCGGCGAACCCCGCCGCGATCAGCCCGTTCGCGCCGAGGGCGAGGCAGAGCATCGCCACGGCCTCGATCGGGCTGGTCGCGCGCGCTGCGAGTAGCAGTCCGGCCGATGCCCCGAGCAGGGACACCGTCTGGACGACTTTGCGGACCCGCAGGAGCGACACGCCGCGCGCGACCAGCCGGTCACAGCCCGCCCCGGCGACGTTGGCGGCGACGAAATAGCAGACCCACGGCAGCACCGCGGCGAGTCCCGCCTTGTCGACGTTGAGGCGTTGAACGTCATGGAGATACGACGGCATCCACGTCAGCATCAGATACAGCGTCCAGTTGCTGCAGAAATGGCTGATGATGATCGCCCAGACTGCGCGGGTCGTCAGCAACGCACGCCACGGGACCGGCGTTCGCGCCGTCGCCGCCTCACGATCGGCGAGCAACGCGCGCTCAGGCGCGCCGATCCGCGGGTGCGCCCCAGGAGTTTCGTGGACCGCAACGAACCACAACGCGGCGAAGACCAGTCCCGCTACGCCGAACAACCAGAACATCGCTGCCCAGCCCCACGTTGTCACGACCGCGCCGGTCGCCGACAGGCCGACGATCGTCCCGACCGGGATGCCGCCCAGTTGCAGCGCGACCGCGCGCGACCGTTCACGCAAGGGTAGCCAGCGCGCGAACAGACCGATCACTGCCGGGAACGTCGCCGCCTCCGCCACCCCCATCGCGATCCGCACGGCGATCAGGAACGGCAGCCCGGCATAGGCGGCGGTCGGGGTCAGCACCGTCGCCAGCGACCAGCCGGTGAGGGCGAGTCCGAGTACCATCCGCCCGCCGTAGCGCGCGATCAGCCAGCCGCCGGGCAGCATCGCAAACAGATAGCCGATGAAGAACGACGTCAGCACCGTTCCCTTGGTGGTCGCCGACCAATGCAGCGTTTCGGCCATCGGGATCACGGCGACTGAGATGTTGACTCGATCGATGTAACAGATCGACGTCGCCGCGAAGCACATCGCAACGAGGATCAGCCGCTTCGGAATGCGCGGTACCGCCGCTGCAGGTGTCGGCAAGCGCTTCATCCCCCCACCGCATTCCGCATGCGTCGGGCCGGCTTGGCAAGAGCCTAGCTTGAGCGACGCAAAATAATTGCGGTCCAAGAAGTGCTCAGGGCGACCTATTCGACAGGTCGCAGATCGAGGCGGCGCCGACGTACCCTCGGGGGCGACGGGCACTCTGTCGGTTATCTCGATCTCCGGCCAGACCGCTTCAATCGTCGACAAGGTCACGACCGCGCGGGGAGCGCGGCTGGGTATGGTCGATACGAAAACCGCAAGGTCTATCTGCCGGCGGCCAAATTCGTAACGCCCGCAAGGGCGGGCGAACGACCGACTGCGATATCGGGTTCGTTCAAGCTTCTGGTCGTCAGCAAATAGCCGACGATCCCACGGTTATCCTGGTTTGGCCGCGCGACCGGGAATGAGGCAGGTGAAATTGGCAGCTTCGTTCGGGTCACCGGACCCGGTATAGCGCGCGACTTGCGGGTAAGCGCACAGCGGTCGCGTCATTGCGACCGTCCTCGCGGAGTCCTTCAAGATATATTTCGTGGCGACAATGCGGGTCGGCGCGACCCGCTTCTCGACCCACTGCTGCAAGGCGACCACCATGTCGTGTTCCGCGTCACCGTTTCCGCCTGCCTGACCAAAGGCGTTCGGCCCCGGCCCACCGCCGCAATGGCCAACGCCGGGGGCAAGGAACAAGCGGTAGAATGGGTTCGTCGTCGCCGCCGCCGCCGCGTCCGGCTGCTCGCCGACTGGCGCAGGAGTCGTGCCGCTCTGCGCCGCGATGACCTTGTGATAGTAACTGACCCCACCAAGCGCGGTCACGATCCCGTCCGCAAGGCCGTTCCACTGGATCAACCTGCCGCCGCGCGCCTTGAACCCGGCAAAGCTTACATCGTCCGAATTCATTACCGCGCCCATCGTCCGACGAGCATCCGCGCTGCCCTTTTCAAGGTCGAAGTTCTGAAAGCTCCACGCCGGATCCTGATAAACGAAGTTGGCGAAGAACTGGCTGCCGTACATACCAGTTTCAACTTGTCCCTGGGCAGCGTCGAAGCTCGGCCCGGCGACGGTCCGTTTCCATTCGACGTCTTCGGCCCCGAACGGGAAACCGGCATAAATACGTCGCCCGGCGGCAGCTACGGGACCGCCATGGATTGCGGCGTAGGTCACGAACTGTTGCGGCGTCAGGCCGACTGACGCGAGGTCGACCTTACATTCGAGCGGAGTGCTGATCAGACCGTCCGCCACACCATCGACGGCGTCACATTCGCGTCGAACCGCCTGACCAATCTTGTCGAGATCGGCAATCGACAAATAGCCGCCGCGATCGCGAGTGTTGCGATCGGCCATCCATGCAAAGCTCGAGAACAGATCGGTCCATTGGTTCGCCGCGGCCCCCGACAAGATCCCGTCAAAATCGGCGGGATAGCGCTGCGCTTCCATGAATCCCTCCTGCCCGCCCTTCGAGCATCCCACGAAATAGGCATAGCGCGGCGCGCGACCGTAGTAGGCCTGCGTGATGGCCTTGCCGGCGAGGGCGGTCAGATGGACCGCGCGGTAGCCGAAATCCGCGATCTTTTCGGGGTGGCCCAAGGCCCAGGTTGCGCTGCCGGGACCGACCGCCGGTCCGCGATGCCCATCGTCGGTGGAGGCGACGGCCGACCCACCAAGCAGTGGGTTCAGCATCGAATCGTACCGGATCGCCCCGGCAAAGCCGCCGTTCCCGACCGACTCGTACCGGCCCGACCACCCGCTCTGCGGCAGCCAGAGCTCGAACCTGATATCAGAGTCAGCGGTTGGCCTGATCGCCCCCGTCACGCGGCAGAATGCAACGGGAACGGCGATGCCGCCGCTTTGTCGTGGCGTGACGAAGCGACCGGCCGCCACGGCTTCGGCCGTGAAGATGGTCGTGTCCGGCAGCGCGAGCGCGGCGAGCTTTTCGCACGACACTCCGACCGCCGTGGCTTGGCGTGATGGACGTGATTCTGGTGCCGCGGGGTCGCCGGCGGCAACGCTCTCAATTGCGGTCGACGACCCGACGAGGCCGCATAATATCCGAAATACGAGCGTTCGAGCAGCCTTGTCGGTCATCCAACTCTCCTTGCCCGCGCCGGCGATTGGTTTCTGATCCAATACCCTATAGCTTCAACTGCTGGAGCGCACGGTCGTGAACGCTTTGCCGGTCGGGGGAAATACATGACGCGGATGAACGGGCGGCTGGCGATGACGCTCGGCCTGGTGATTGCCGCCATCGTCAGCGGCCGAGACGCCC
>JAYTHJ010000209.1:0-3823 GCA_043732725.1 Sphingomonadaceae bacterium
CCGCTGTTTGCGGCCGACATCCGGCGCCAGCGGGTGAGACGGATGGGGGCGTCACTGGCGCTGGCACCTCGACGAAGTCTTCGTCAGGATCAACGGCGACCGTCATTATCTGTGGCGTGCGGTTGATCACGAGGGCGAAATCTTGGAATCCTTGGTAACCAAAAAGCGCCATAAAGCAGCAGCTATCGGCGCGAAGCTCAAGGCGGTTTATCAATCTACTTTATACCAACTGTGTCGGGTCGGAGTATGACGGTGGATAAGAGGTCGGGCGGACACTCGAGCACTCAAACGTTGCTCCACTTGTGACTGTAATATGGAGATTAAGACTATGAACAGTTCGCGGCAATGTTCCCGGATGAACACGCGCCGTTTGCGCGCGCTGATCATCATCACATCGTTGTTGACCGCGGTGCCGGCCGCCAGCGAGGTGCCGCGCTTTGCGCATTGGATCGACGGCACTGGCGCGAGGGAGCGCGAGACACAAGTCCAGAAGATCGATGCTGACACGTTCGTTATACGCCAGTCGGTAAAGACGAATTTCGAAGCGCCGTTTCTATACATGCTGTTCGGCAACGACCGGGTGTTGTTGCTTGACACCGGTGCCGGCGGTCTAAAAGTCCGCCCGACCGTCGATCGAGTAATCGCCGATTGGCGCGCCGGTCACGGGGGCAGGCCGATTCGCCTTATCGTCGCGCACTCGCACGGGCACGGCGATCATCATGCAGGCGATGGCGAGTTCGCGACTCGCCCCTACACCGATTTCGTCGGTCTAGCGCCCGCCGATGTCGCGGCATTTTTCCACGTTGCCGACTGGCCGAACGGTCTTGGACACGTCGACCTCGGCGGCCGCGTCCTCGACATTTTGCCGACTCCCGGCCACCAGCCCGCGCATATTATGGTTTACGATGCGCGAACCCGGCTGCTGCTAACGGGAGACATGCTTTATCCCGGCCGGCTATACGTGCCAACCGACAAATTCGACGTCTATCGGGCGAGCGCCGGCCGGCTCGCCGCATTCGCTGCGACGCATCCGATCCGCGCGCTTCTCGGCGCGCACATTGAGATGACCAAGACGCCCGGTCGGGATTATCCGATGCAGGCCGCGGTCCACGCCGACGAGCATGACCTGCCACTCGCGCCGGTTTCGATCGACGAACTCGCGGCGGCCACCCGGAACACCGCCACCCCCCCCGTCATCGACCGCCACGTCGATTTCATCGTCTACCCTGTCCCGCCGCGGCCGCCCGGCTAATCGGCAGCTTACTTCGCCGGGTGCTGTCAGTCTATTTGCACTCGTCTCCGATTGACGCGCTGACCCCGAATTGAACCGGGTTCAGGCAGCAAGCGGCTGCCACTCGGCCAGGGCGGCCGAGCGGCGGGCTTTGTAAGTCTAGCGGTTAACGAGATGGCGTTCGTGGTTGAAATGGTTGCGGACTGAAGCGAATTTCTGGAGCGTCTTCATCTGTCGAAATTACAGCATGGCACGTTCTTGTTGTCGGAGCGGCAGGTAGGGGTTCTCCACCCGGTTGTTGTTCCATCGGCCCCTCTCGCGGCGGTCGAGATCGCCCAGTGCGCACATCGCGGCAGGGTAGGCCCGGAGTCCGTCGGTAACGATCGCCTTAACCCTGCCGTGGCGTTTCAGCGTGTTCCTCAGAAACTTTAAAGCTGCTGCTTTATCGCGTTTCTTCGTGACGAAAGATTCGAGGATTTCGCCCTCGTGTTCAACCGTACGTCACAGATAATGGCGCTCGCCGTTGATCCTGACGAACACCTCGTCGAGGTGCCAGCGCCACTGGCGAAACCCCCGCATCCGATCCACCCGCTGGCGCGGATGTCGGCCGCAAACAGCGGCCCGAACCGGTTCCACCACAGCCGCACCGTGTCGTGACAGAAATCGATCCCGCGCTCGACTAGCAAATCCTCGACGTTGCGCAACGACAGCGGGAACCGCACGTACATCATCGCCACCAACCGGATCACCTCCGGTGACAAGTTGAAATACCGGAAGGGTCGGATTTGGGTTTGGATCGACGGCTCATCCTGCCAACCTATCGCCGCTCTCCAAGTCGGTCCCTTTGCTTTGACAACACCAATCGGCCGCATCGTCGACCTCTACTCGCCGCACGAAAGGGCGAAATACTTCGCTGCCGTCAGCGACGATGCAACGTGATCAGAAACGGCTGTCGCGCTAAATTCCGGCCTAGGCGGTCCGCGGTCGCTTGGACGCCGATCATTCGACTGAGCGATACGGGGTCGGATACGACCCAGTCCTTTGGCTTGCGGGGCCTTGCTCAAAAGCCAGCAATGGCTCAGCTTATCGAGTTGGAGCGACGCTGGAGCGACCTCGATGAAAAGACCGCTGATTGCAGTCTTGATTGCTATCCCCCTCGCAGCAGGGGCCGGGGCGCAGGAGGAGCATCATCACTCTGCGCCCGAACATCTTGGCGCTGCTCACCTTGCGACGAGTTGCTCTCCGGCGGAGGCGACTGCATTTAACCGCGCCAATGCGCTCCTACACTCTTTCTCCTACAATGATGCCAACGCGGGTTTCGCCGATGTCGCGCTCCGCGACTTCCGGTGCGCGATGGCTCATTGGGGGCGAGCAATGACTTATTATCACCAGTTGTGGGACGTTCCGGTTGGAGCCGGGCTTGCGGCAGGCATCAATGAAATTGGCCTAGCGGAGAAGATCGGTGCTGGAACACCGCGCGAGCGCGCGCCCATCGCTGCGCTTGGCATCTATTACGCCGACGTAGACCGCATTCCCGCCAACGCGCGCGCGATCCGCTATTCGGACGCAATGGCCAATGTGCACGCGACTACCCGGCCGACGACGAGATCGCGACATTCTATGCCCTATCACTAGTGGCGACGGCGTCAGCAGCCGACCATACGCCCTCGCGACAGAAGCGTGCCGCCGATATCCTGGAGCCGATCTGGCGGCGCCAACCGGATCATCCCGGCGTGCCGCACTATCTGATCCTTGCCTATGACAGTGCCGAGTTGGCGCAGCGAGGACTGCCGGCAGCGCGTGCCTACGCGAAGATCGCGCCTTCCGCGCCGCATGCGTTGCACATGCCGTCGCATATCTTCACCCGGCTTGGCCTGTGGGACGGCTCGATCGCGTCGAATATCGCGGCACGCGTTTCCGCGCGCGCCGACGGCGACATCTGCGAGGCGCTGCACGCGATGGACTATCTGACCTAAGCCTATCCCCGGCGCGGCCTGACGGCGGACGCCGCGCGGGAGGTGGCAGCTCTCCACGCCATGACGGGGCTGTCCGCTGCCGGCTTCAAAATCGGCTATGCCGATAATTCCATGCCCGTCCGGCTCACCGTCGAGAACCGCGACTAGATGGCCGCCGCGCATCTCATTCCGATGCCAAACTCGGCACCGCAGATCGCCGCGATCGTATGGTGGGCACGCGCGGTTGGCAACCTCCGCGCTGCCACCCTCAGCAACGCCGGCGCCGATATCTGCGAGCTTCAGGTCGGCCGCGAGGCATTGCGCGGTCAACGAAACTTACTGGATCGCGCAGGTCGACGTCCTGCTGAAGTCGGCACAAGCCTGGCACTTTGCAACTGGCGACGACGCCGAAGCGGCGATCAAGACCATGTCGGCGGCGGTCGACGAGGAGGACAGCCTCGAGAAGCTTTCGCTCACGCCGGGGCCCATCGCTCCGGCACGCGAACAATTAGGTGAGCTATTTCTCAGGTTAGGAAAACCAAAGGACGCCCTAATCGCCTTTGATACGGCGCTTGTGTCGGCCCCCGGCGGACTTGGCGCGTTGCACGGCAAGGCTGACGCCGAGCAACGCATCAGC
>JAYTHJ010000210.1:0-3813 GCA_043732725.1 Sphingomonadaceae bacterium
CGGCGCTCGGCGCAATGAGCGAGCCGCGGCTGCTCCTGATGGCGGGCATTCAGGTCGCGGACGAGCTGTTCGCAGCGCGTCGACATAGTGAAACGCGCCAACAGGGCATCGCTGCTGCGCCAGCCGACGACAGCCGGATCGCTGCCTTGGCAGTACGCTTGACCATCCTCGCAGACAACCTTGAGCGCGACTGCTCCGAAGCGATCGATGTCGCCGGTCGCGGTGTTGAACGTGACGGCCTCGACGCTGCTTGAGCGGCCTTGAGCCGGACCGATATAGCGCTTATGTTAGTTTAAGGCGGGTACTGCCTCGTACGAGCATTTCGAGCATCCCTGAGGCGATATCACATCCTAGGGGGCTGTCCCTGAGCAGATCCTGGTCTGTCTTACATGGTCCCCACCTGACGTTAATGGCGTCAGAGGATCTTCGAGCAAACGGCCATGGTGGTCCCGCCGACCGCTGCAGTCCCGGTACTGACCGGCGATGACCGGATCGCAGCCGTCGGTTGCAGGCAAGGCGGCGTTGCGAACCGAGCTGAAAGCGGTGCGATCGGCCTTCGTCGATAGGCTTGCACCGGCGGCGCGGATCGCTCTCGAACGCAACCTTGCGGCGCAGCTCGAAGCTCATCTCGACACCGACCGGCAGTTCGCCGTTTACGCCGCATTTGGCAGCGAGATCAGTCCGGCGTCACTGGGACTGGCGTGCCCGCCGCTGCTACCGCGGGTCGGCGAGGCTACCGCACCGCTGACCTTTCATCACTTCAGCGCTGGCGAGCTTGTCGTCAGCCGCTTCGGTGTCGCCCAGCCACCGGCCTGGTTGCCCAGCATCGACCCCGATATCGTGCTCGTCCCGCTGCTCGGCGTCGATCGGCGCGGTCATCGGATCGGCTACGGCGCGGGCTTTTACGACCGCACGCTGGCTTCGCTTCGCCGACGCGGCCCGGTGTTTGCGATCGGCTGCGCTTGGGACTGCCAATTCATCGACGATGTTCCCGCCGACGAATGGGACGAGCCGCTCGATGCCGTAGCGACACCGACACGGTTTCTGCAGATCGTACCGCGTTGAGCTGTGACATGCCGGAAGGTTGGCGTGGCGCGTCTGCTCCGCTACGGCGCTGCGTATGACACCGACCTACCGTAAGCCCATCGGCATTCTGTTGATGGTCCTCGGCATCATGATCTATGCCGGCATCTGTGCGCGGCTGATCGCGCCGATCGCTGCGCTGCCGAAGCTGGTGCAGACGCTGATCTATATCATACTGGGGATCGTCTGGATCGCGCCGCTGAAGCCGCTATTGCTGTGGATGGAAACCGGGCGGTGGCGGGTCCCGCGCTGACGCTTCGAGCGATCGCGTCCTGAAGATAGCGACTCAGCTTTCACTGTGCCGGATCCGCTGCTTTGCAACGAATTGACGCTGTCCTAAACCTAGTCAGTTAGGTCATTACTCTCGGGTGGCCGATTCGCCGCTGACCGAGCTTGAGCCGCCGGTCGCATCGCCGCGGGCAGTTCCGGAACCGCATACCGGCGCAACGATGTTATTCTGGGTTGCCGCTGCCGCCATTTCGAGTGTGTCGAAAGAGTCCCTAAAACGGGGTGATTCCTTGAAAAAGGGCGCTTACAGGGCGCATACAAAGTGAGCTTAAGCACCTCAGGGTTATCGACTCCGTCCGGGTTGAACCATCGTCCCCCGCCGTCGCGGGGGTAACGACTTTCGGCATGGCCCCCGGGAAACAACACTCATTGGACGCAAGATCTGGTGACCAGCCGGCCAAGGCGTTCTACAAAGCGCCGTTCCGTCGCCGTCGCGGTACTTTATTCGCAGTTCGATCAGCGACGCGGTTGCACAGCATGCAGCCGTTCGGCGCGCTGCGCCAGCAGCCGATGGCTCATCGCGGCGGCCGACCCGAACTGGAACTCGACCTGGCTACGGTACGCCAAGGCTCCCGCAATCTTCGCAGCACGGTCGCGCTTGTCGAGGTCGCTACCAGTGCAGCCGTCGACGGGCGCGGACGCGCGGTCGACGTAGGGCCAGTCCTCCCACAGCATAAGCTGGCGCAATCCGAGAGCTTCGACCGCCGTGCGAACGATGCGGTGGTCGACATGCCCGCCGACCGCCAGCGGGCCGAATACGACGTCGGGCTGCTCGGTCGCGACGAGTTCGCGGAGCGTCGCGATCAGCGGCTCGATCACCGCCTCGCCGGCATGAACGTCGCCGAACAAGGCGGCGGCACTCGCGTAGCCCCGGTGTGGTGCTTCGAGGAACGGCAAGTGCAGCGGCTCGGCTCCGATCGCTGCACAGGCCGCGATGTCTTCGGCGCGTCGCAGCGCCATATAGTCGACGTCGGGACCGAGCCCCTTGTCGAGCTGGCAAGCGAGTGCGAAGCCGGCGGGACGCGCGACATTGCCCGTGAAGCACGTCGCGACGATCACCCGCCAGCCCTGTCGCGCCCGCTGCGCCAGCGTGCCGCCGGCCGAGAATACCGCGTCGTCGAGATGCGGCGAGATCGCCAGCAAGCAGCTCACAGCAGGTGCGGCTCGCGCCGGAACCGGCAGTCGGCAACCGGCAGCGCGGTCTCGACGAGCGCTGGCGTCGTGCCCTGTAATCTATCGTACACGGCGGCGATCTGGCGTGCGACCGCCGTCCAGCTGTAGACGCGCCGACACTCTTCCAGCGCGGTCGCAGCGAGCTGCTCGCGCAATGCACGATCTTGAATCACCGCTGTCAGCGCGGCTGCGAGCGCGGCCACATCGCCCGCCTCGACCAGCACGCCATTGTCGCCGTCGCGGAGGCAATCGACGACGCCCACCGATCGGCACGACACCACCGCCAGACCGCTCGCCATGGCTTCGAGAATCGTGTTCGAGAAGCCCTCGGCATAGGTCGGCGAGACGAAGACGTCGTTCACGCGGTAGATCGCCGGAACGTCGGCATAGTCGGCATAGCCCGTGAACGCGACGCGCTCGCGCAGCCCAAGCGCGTCCGTCAGCGCCTTGGCGGCATCGAGATCGGGGCCGACGCCCGAGATCGTCGCACTCCACCCGCGGTGGACCGCTCGCAACGCGGTCAAAAAATCGAGGACGCCTTTTCGCTGGTCGACGCGACCGTGATAGAGTAGGCGCGTGGCTCGCTTGGCGCGTGCAGGAGTGGTGTCGCCGCCTTCGCTGACCGGATAGAAATGTGTCGTATCGACCGCCCCCGGCACGATCGTGAAACGGTCGAACGCCGTACCGAGCCGCTGATGAACTTCGTCGGCAAAGCTCGCGCCGCCGATCAGCACGGCTCCCGACAGATCGAGGACGCGCTGCATCGCGACCCGGTGCGTGTCGCAGCACGATCCCACCCAATGCCCGTCGCCGCCCTGGATCGACACCACGCACGGCACCTGCAGCCGCGCCGCCGCGAGCAGTACCGCCCAGCCGGTGGGATAGCCATATTGTGCGTGCAGCATGTCGAACGGCGCGCGGGCATGCTCGGTGGTGATTGCGGCGATCATCGTGTCGATGTCGCGCTCGAAGTCGCCGCCGTCCTGCTCGCCAAGTGCTTCGAGCCCTATGACGCGGACACCCCCGACTAGCGGCGGCGGACCGCCGCCGTAAACGCCGCGGCCGAACGCATCGCCGCGGTACTGGCTGATCATCGTCACGTCGTGGCCTTGGGCAACCAGCTCGCGCAGCAGATTGGCAGCGTAGATCGACATGCCCGAGATCGCCGGAAAGTAGCGCCGGCTGACGAAACAGATCCTCACGCGAAGGCTTGCAGATAGGCCAACGCCTGAGGGATCGCCGCGTGCGCCCGCGGACTTTCGCGCGAAA